>CAZQEG010000131.1:0-2516 GCA_964591575.1 uncultured Thermoplasmata archaeon | reverse complement strand
ATAAAGTCTTCGGTTCAGTCGGATGATTTCAGTCGAATAAAATCTCTATTTTCTCAATCCTTGACACAGGAATATTCTCCCTGCCTTTCTTCTTTATTTCCACGAGTTCCTGCTTCTTCAGTATCATTATGTCAAAATAAACGTTCTTATAGTCCCTTTTCACCGCATGGGCCAGCTCCTTTATCGAACCGACACTGTTTTTGGACATAAAATCCAGTATCTCGGCCCTTGAACGGCTCATAATCTGGAATATTGACGAATCATGAAAAATTATCTCCTCCTCCATCTCTCCCCCTTTTCCGATGGCCTTCCAGAGTTCATAATCATCTATAAGCTCGGGAAACGAACATTTTTCTATGGAAGCTTTCTGGCCCAACGAGTCAAGTGTTCCGTATTTTTCTCTGTGGTCTTTCTGTTTTTTGAGCGTATATTCCTTGTCAGCCCTTTTTCTTATAACGACCTTCATCAAAAGTCCCCCAGAGACATGTCTGCCAGATTTCTCCTGAATATCTTCACGAGATGCTCGACCTCATCAAGCTCTTTCTCAGGGCTGCTCTTTTGCTCGAGAAGGGCTCCGCTCCCGTCGTACCGGTCTATATGAGGCTGCTGCTGAAAATTGTCCCATCTCACGGAAGGCACCCAGCCCTTCTTCCCCTTTACCATATAGGTGTAGCTGTAAAACCTTCTTTTCTCACCTTCGTATATCTCCAGCGAGTCGATAATCTCGTTTTTACGGATATAAATGCGCTTTTTCCTTATTCTGAACACACTTATGCATAAACGGACCGTTTATAAAGCTATCGGTAGATGCAAATAAAATGATAAAGGTTTTAGAGCAAATCCAGCATTCTTGCCAGCACCTTCTCCCCTCTGTAATCCGGAAGAAGCATCGGTGAGCGCCTGTCCGTCTTTATTCCGGCAGACTCAAGCTCGTTTTCATAGAGCGCCACATGTCTGAGTGAGAGTTTTCCGGGTTTGGAGCGCTTCGATGCCCATTTTGCGGCACTTATTCCCGCTCTTCTTCCGAAGACGTTGTAATCCAGGAGTGAGTTGCCCATCAGCCTGTTCTTTCCGTGAACTCCGCCTTCAACCTCTCCGCCTGCGAAGAGACCCGGTATCGAGGTCTGTGCGTTCACATCTATCTCTACTCCTCCGTTCTGGTAATGCAGGGTCGGGAACACGAGTATCGGGTCCTTCGTCATGTCTATCCCGAAGCGCCTGTACATACGGTACATGGCATCGAGATTCTTCTCTATCGCTCCCTCGCCGTTTATCTCCTCTATCATCGGCGAGTCCAGCCATATTCCGTGCATACCTGTCGGGGTTTCCGTGCAGTTGTTCCTTCCGTAACATTCCCTTATGAGCGATGCGGCCTCGACATCCCTGGGTTCCAGCGGGAACACGAACAGTTCCCCGTTCTTGTTAACCGGCTGAGCTCCCATACCTCTTACCTTCTCGGTTATCAGCAGACCGACGATCTGCTCCGGATATGCGGCACCTGTGGGATGATACTGCACGGTATCGAGGTCCCTGAGCTTTGCTCCGGCCCTGTATGCCATCACAAGCCCGTCTGCCGTCGCTCCGTAGTGGTTCGTCGTTGGAAAGCCCTGGATGTGCAACCTTCCGAAACCTCCCGTAGCGAGCACCGTGGCCTTCGCCCTGACAACATAGTACTGCTCCGTTTCCATGTTGAAGAGCACGGCTCCTCCGACATTCCCTTCCTCGTCCTTTATGAGCTCTATGGCGGGTGCGAACTCGAGCACGGGAATCTCTCTGTTCCTGAACTCGTCCCTTATCACCCTCATTATCTCCATTCCCGTATAGTCCTTTGCGGAGTGCAATCTGAATCTTGAGGTTCCGCCGCCGGGCCTTTCCACATACGTGCCGTCGGGATTCTTATCGTACTGGACACCGAGTTCTTCGTGCCACTTGAGTATGAACGGAGCGTCTTTTACCAGAGCTTCCACGAGATCGGGTTTGTTGGCGAAATGTCCGCCACCCATGACATCCAGATAGTGTCTCATCGGGTCATCATCACCCTTATCCGCTGCCTGGATCCCTCCCTGTGCCATCATGGAGTTCGCATCCCCGTGTCTCAGCTTCGTGACCATGAGTATTCTGTCTGTCTCTATGCCGTTTTCATTTGCCCAGAGTGCTGCAACCGTTCCGCCGCCCCCTCCCCCGATGACCAGTACGTCCACGTCATAGTCCACGGTCTCAAGGTCTATGTCCCTCTCGCTTATGAGCGGATGTGCCTCCAGAAGATCGACCACCTCATGGGGCGCTATCTCCCCCCTGTTCGGACCCACCTTGACAGCTCTCTTTTTGTCGGGCTTGTAATCCGGATGGTACTTGTTCAGAACTTCTTCTCTCTCCTCCATGCTCATTGCCGCGTAGGATTTTTTCATCCTCACGGCCCTTTTTTTTTCTCCCCTTTTTATGGCATTGCCGTTTTCCTCGATCTTGCCTGCTTCCTGTTTTCTTCCCTGGCCACCCATCCTCTGTGACGGTTCTGT
>CAZQEG010000130.1:0-2535 GCA_964591575.1 uncultured Thermoplasmata archaeon | reverse complement strand
CCGGCAGCTTCATGTGTCCGTGTGTCGTGTTCACCTCTATTTCCGGGAATTTTTCCCCTATTACTACCATTTTTTTACCTCCTTACTGTAAATCCATCTCCGACTCCCACAGCCCGTGTATGTTGCAGTATGAGAGCGCTATCAGTTTTCCTTTCTTCTCGCATTTCACCTGGAAGACCACATTCGGCTCCGTTACCGGTCCTCCGTGGGATGTAAAAGCGGCTCTTCCGACCATTATCGGGAAGTTCCCGTCTTCCGGCTTGAAATACAGCTCTATCCATGCTATATGATGTTCCGGTGTGTTCGGATGAGGGATCTCCTTACCCACGCTCACCCGCACTTTCATCATCCCTTCCTCGTTCTCCAGTACTTCTATGACAGGTACGTGCTTTTCTCCTTTCCAGTCTCCTGTACTTATCTCCGTCTTATTCACCTCCTATTTTTTCTGTTATGTTCAGAGCCTCATGCTTCTTAAATATTTCGTCCGCAAGTCCCTCTATCTTCTTTCTATCGTCCTCCTTGGGTATGCCCTTTATCATCACTGGCTCAATGACCTCGGGCTTTATTGCACTCAGGCAACCCTGTATGTGCTGAACTGCCAGACCTCCCCAGTTGTACGATGTTATGATACCCACATACTTCAGTTTCGGTCTGAGGGCATTTACAAGATATGCCGCATATATCGCTGCCGGGTGAGCACCGCTGAGGACAGTTGGAGTAGCGATTATCAAGGTAGCGGCATCCACCATCGCCATTGCCAGCTCACCTATGTCTGCTGTTGCCAGATTGAACACCTTTACGGATATCCCTTTTTCCATGAGAGAATCCGCCAGATGCTCCACTGCGATCTTCGTGCTCCCGTGCATGGAAACAAAGACTATTATGACCTCGTTCTTCACCTCGTCGGATGCCCAGTCCTTATATGCATCTATGATGAATTTCGGGTCATTGTAGAGCGGCCCGTGGCTCGGTGCGATTATCTCTATGTCCAGATTCTCAACTTTTTCGATGTTCTTTCTCACCGCCGTCCTGAAAGGCATCATTATCTCGGCGTAATATCTCTTGGCGCCTGCATATACTTCATAGTTTCCTTTTGCATACAGGTCGCTGGTCGCCACATGTGAGCCGAAGAAATCACAGGTGAAGAGTATCTTTTCTTCCACCAAATATGTGCTCATGGTCTCCGGCCAGTGAACCCAAGGTGTGAATATGAACCTCAGGGTCTTGTTTCCCAAGGGCAGTTCGTCTCCGTCGTTTATCACCATGAACTTCTCTTCGGGTATGTTCAGCAAATCTATCAGGAATTCTTTGCACTTCGCATTCGTTACCACCTTCGCCCCGGGATACCTTTCCAGCATGGCGGGTATGGAACCGGAATGGTCCTGCTCTGCGTGGTTGGCAATTATGTAATCTATTCTCTCTATATTCAGTTCATCCAGATTGTCCATCAGTTCGCGGGTTTTGTTCGGGTCCACCGTGTCTATCAGAGCCGTCTTTTCGCTCCCTTTTACCAGATAAGAATTGTAGCTCGTTCCCTCGGGAAGCGGTATTAGCTCATCGAACACGGTGCGGTCCCAGTCTATAGCCCCCACCGATTGAATTCCTGGTTTCACCTGTCTTACTGCCATATCCACACCTCACATAGGCTCGAATTTGCTCTTGTCCACCCCGCATACCGGGCAAACCCAGTCATCCGGAATCTCCTCGAACGGGGTTCCCGGCTTTATTCCGCTGTCCAGATCCCCCTTTTCGGGGTCGTACACATATCCGCATACTCTGCATCTGTATTTTCTCATTTCATCACCTTTATTTGAGGAATTCACATGAAGTATTTAATGATTTCGTACCAAATGTGTTCAAAAAGTTTATAAAGTAATACGATATTCGTATCTATTGCTGTGAAGAATATGGATGAAAAGGACATTCGAATAGTTGAGATGCTTCAAAGAAATGCGAGAACCCCGTACACTGAGATAGCTTCAGAGATAGGTATGTCCGAGGGCACAGTGCGGAAGAGAGTGGAAAAACTGGAAAGGGAAGGTATAATAGCAAGATACACCATAGAGGTGAACCCGAAAAGGATGGGATACGACACGGTGGTCCTGCTCGGAATGGATGTTGAGCCGAAATACTTTCTCGGAGCGGCCGAAGAACTCTCAAAGCTCGAGTGCGTGAAATGGGTCTATACCTCCACAGGAGACCACATGATAATGGCTGAGATATGGGCAAGGAATACAACCGAACTCAACAGAATAATATCGGAGAATATAAGCAGGATAGAGGGTGTGAGAGACATTTGTCCGGCAATATTGATGGAAAAGATAAAGTGAGGATATTCGAGGTGGAAGGGGATTGCGAAGGGAATTTCCTCTCCAGACCGAACCGCTTCACGGGGATTGTCGAAATCGAAGGAAGGAAAGAAACCGTCCATATACATGACCCGGGAAGGTTAAAAGAGCTTCTTTATCACGGAAACCGCGTGCTGTTGAAATACGCCTACAAACCGAATAGAAAGACGAAATGGGAGCTTATAGC
>CAZQEG010000129.1:0-2553 GCA_964591575.1 uncultured Thermoplasmata archaeon | reverse complement strand
CTGATCTTGCGTTTCTGACCGTTCATACTTTCACCCACCCCCTCTAATCCCTTAAATACCCGAAGTAGATGGGCATCCGTGGACATCGAAACCCGTATTTCGGAGATAATCGCCGAACTGGAGAGCGCTCCCCGTGAAGCATGGATATGGTCGGAGAGAATCGATATCGAAGAACTGGAGTTCTCTGATTTCGGCGTTGTCGAAGGAGGAAGAGTTGCCGCCGTGGATGGAAGTTCCGGCATTGCGGAGCCCATGGGCGGCATGTATCTCGGACTTACAAGGGCGGGATATGTGATATACTCCGGAGAAAGGGAGAGAAAGGATGTCTCTCCCATGAATGTTTTCCAGATAGGCTTTCACAACTCGGAGGAGATTTACAGGAAAAAGTACCGGGAGATATTCGATAAAGAACCCGCAGAGATTGGGGAGACAGACCCGAAATACATGGTCCAGAGGATAAGAACGCTGGAGGAGTATGAGTGCGCATTTCGTGCGCTGGAGAAATTGAGAGAAGGCGATATACTGCTGGTGGACGGGGCACTGAGAGGAGACAGACACACACCGGACATCGCAATAAAGATTCTTTCCGAGAGAGCGCAGGATAAGGGTGTCTCAGTCGCCGGAATAAGCAAGAACTCCGGAATGAGCATGTCCGGTCTCCCGTTGATACCGATGATAGAGTCCGAGGCCGAAAAAAGCGGGCTCAAGAGGTGGTTCACCCCTATAAGCGGGAGAATCTCCGGCGGTAAAGAGGAGATATATGCCGTAAAGTACAACCCGAAGGGGGAGAGCGCATTCAGAACGGACCTGATAAGTCTTGAAAGAGCGGAGGATGTCTTCGGAAAAATCGCATGGTACTGCAGCGATGTTGCATATCTCGGATACCCGTATCCACTTGCGGACATCCACAATGAGGTCATAATAAGAGGCGGGGCGGTCGAAGACATATCTTCCAGATTTTACTTCGAAGCCGTGAGGAATGGTATTATGATGCCCGAGAATTTCCACAGGAAACTGGACAGAGGTGTTTAGATGAGCGGAATAGTCGTGAACGGAGAGGTGAATGAGATAGTGCTTAGGGTTCCCTATGACAGGGATATCCAGCTCGGAGAGATGCTCATGCTGGAGGACGATGTCTTCAAAGACAGGAGGTACCTCCTAAGAGTAACGAGCATAGCCTATGGTTACGAGGCTGCCGAAGGAGACTGGGCCGAAAGAGCCGCCGGCTCGATAATACTGATGGAAGGGAAGGAAGAATACACGATGTACCATCGGGAGCGGAGGCTGTACAAGGCCGTTTCATGCGCTCCCATGCTGACCATCGAGAAAGGCGAAATAAAGGGTGTAAAATCGCTGCCGTCGCATTTTTCGGGCGTCAGGGATGTAAAGGCCGAGGATTACGAGCTTCTTAAAGAGAAGCTGGGCGACATACCCGTGGGAAGGCTGAGAAGCGGAGAGCGCACTCTGGATGTCGAGGCCGGAATCCATGGAAAGAGTTTTCCTTACCATATCGGCATATTCGCCACAACAGGCATGGGAAAGAGCAATCTCATGAGGGTGCTGGCGGCTTCCACCATGAAGAACGGAAACTATGCTATGCTGATATTCGACCCGCACGGTGAATATTACCATGGGCCTGAAAAGGACAAAAAAGGCCTGAAACATCTGAATTCCGGAAGGCTCAAGGTCTACACATCCAGAGAAGAGAAGGGGCTGGCGAAGCTGAAGATATCATATACCGAGATATACACATCCGACATGGCCTCCATATACAGCCTGAGCGAGGCTCAGAGAGAGGCCTTATATGCATTCTCTGGAAAATACAGGGATAAATGGCTATATGAGGTTCATAAGAAGGATCTAGATGACCTGGCTGACAAATTTCCAAACATACACGAAAACACCCTCAGGGTCCTGAAAAGAAGAATAGATGCGATAATGGGCATGGATGTGATAAGCAGGGATGCGAATTACTCCGTCAGCAACCAGATAATCAACGAACTCCTGAACCGTAAGGTGGTTCTGGTGGATACTTCCGGACTGGCGGAAGAGGAGGAATTGCTCATAAGCTCGGCTCTCGCCAGAAAGGTCTTCAATCACTGGAAATCCGTGTTCACAAAGAGCAAGGAAGATTTCGATACTCTCCCGCCTGTTCTCATAACTCTCGAAGAGGCCCAGAGAGTGCTTGGTGAGGCAAAAGGCGGGATGTTTCCGAGGATTGCCAGAGAAGGCAGGAAATTCAAGGTGGGCCTGTGCGCGATATCTCAGCAGCCGAAGCTGATACACCCCCATATACTGACCCAGTTGAATACTCTCTTCATAATGGGGCTTTCGGATGAGGGGGACAGGGAAAAGATGGAGAGCGCCTCGAAGCAGGACCTGAGCGCTCTCCGCAACGAGATAAAATCACTGAATGTCGGCGAGGCCATACTTAGTTCGCCGTTCGCTCCCTTTGCAATCCCTCTGAAGATATCCGATTTCGATATCCTTGCTCGGGAATATTCCGAAGATGCCGATAGTGTGAGGATTGAACATGACGATGGATTTGCCTGA
>CAZQEG010000128.1:0-2579 GCA_964591575.1 uncultured Thermoplasmata archaeon | reverse complement strand
GCCGCCGAGAAATCCCTGCTTTTCGAGAACAACGACCTTCCGGGAGTCTACGGTGCGGGTGCCGCCCAGACGCTGATGAACATATACGGCGTTAAACCGGGAGACAACCTGATAATGGTGGGCGCGGGAAATGTCGGAGTTATAGTCACCTACCAGCTTCTTCAGGCAGGCGTGAATGTCAAGATGATTGTCGAGGCCATGCCTAAGATAGGCGCCTACTTTGTGCACGCTGCAAAGGTCAGGCGCATGGGTGTGCCCATACTCACGAGGCACAGCATAAAGAGGGCGTATGGCGATGGAAAGGTGGAAGGTGCCACAATAGTGGAACTTGATGATAAATGGCAGCCAATCCCGGGAACCGAGCAGGATGTGGATGTTGACGGCATAGCAATATCCGTGGGTCTCAGGCCGACTTACGGGCTTCTTGACCAAGCAGGGGTGAATATACGCTTCGTTCCCGAATTGGGCGGGCATGTGGCGCTCCGCAGCAGAAACCTCGAAACATCCGTGAAAGGGATATATGTCGCCGGTGATGTGGCTGGCATAGAGGAGGCATCCACCGCAATAATGGAAGGCAGGATTGCAGGGCTGAGCGCCGTGCTGGACATGGGCATAGGAGGAAAGGATGCCGAAGAACTCAGGGAGAATGTGCGCTCCGAACTCAGGGAACTCAGGGCAGGACCTTTCGGGGAGAGAATCCGCAAAGGCCTTGAAAAAGTGGAGGTGCTGTAATGGAAGAATATGAGAAAAAGGGAACGATTACCATCGATTATCTCAGGGAACTCGGCAACATACCGCCCGAGGAGCGGATGAAAAAAGGGCCGGTTGCGATGACAGAATGCATTCAGGACATACCCTGCAATCCGTGCGCTCAGGTCTGCCCCACGAAGTCCATACACATGGACAGCATAAACGACCGCCCGAGGATAGATTTCAACACATGTATAGGCTGCACCCTCTGCATGCAGGTCTGCCCGGGACTTGCCATATTCATGCTCGACAAATCGAAGGAAAAGCCGAGGCTCACGATACCCTATGAGATGCTGCCCATGCCTGAGAAAGGCGATGCGGTAAGATTGCTCGACAGAGAGGGAAATGACATCGGCGAAGGAAAGGTCGTGGCTCTGCTTTTCCCTGATAAAAAATACCAATCCGCCCTTATCACGGTGGAAGTCGATGATGAAAATCTCCTCCTTGAGGCCAGAAATCTGAAGGTGGTGAGCGAATGACCGAGATAGTATGCAGATGCATGGACGTGACAAAAGATGACATTCTGGAAGCGATAAAGCAGGGTTACACGGATATCGAGAGCATAAAGAGGGTTACGGGGCTCGGAAGGGGGCCCTGTCAGGGAAAGACATGCATACCGATAGCGATAGGCATAATAGCGAGAGCAACGGGAAAACATCCGGATGAAGTGGGCTACATAACCCCGAGGCCGCCGGAAAACCCGATTTTCATGGAAATGCTCGCTGACGAGGAGGAAGAGCAATGAAAGAAAGAGCGAAGCTCGTCATAATCGGAGGAGGAGTTTCAGGTCTCGGAACCGCTTACCGGCTCGCAAAGAGAGGTTTCACCGATATCGCAGTCATAGAGAGGAATTACTTCGGAAGCGGTGCGACAGGCCGCTGCGGAGGGGGCATAAGGCAGCAGTTCAGCGAGAAGTACAACATCATTCTTGCGAGAGAAAGCGTTCGGATGTTCGAGAAGCTGGGCGATGAACTGGGACAGGACACAGGATTTCGTCAGGGCGGCTATCTTATACTTGCGCACACCGATGAGGAGGCGGAAAGCCTGAAAAATAATGTTAAGCTGCAGAACTCGCTGGATGTTCCCAGCAGGTACATGGAGCCAGAGGGAGCCCTCGACATAGTCCCGCAGCTCAATATCGAAGGTCTGAGCGGAGCGGCGTACTGCCCAACCGACGGGGTTGCTCAGCCGTTTCTGGTGATAAAGGGCTATGTGGACAAGCTCAGGGAGATGGGCGTTGAACTCCTCAATCATACCAAGGTGACCGGGATAAAGGTTGAAAAAGGTGAGATAAAGAAGGTGATGACGGACAAGGGGGACATAGAAACAGATACCGTTCTAAATGCAGCGGGAGCATGGTCTGCGCAGATGGCTGAGATGGTCGGTGTGGAACTGCCGAATAAGCCGTACAGACACGAGATTATGGCCACCGAGCACATGAAGCCTTGGCTCAAACCCATGATAATCTCGTTCCACAACGGGATATACTTCAGCCAGAGCCATGACGGGGAGATTGTCGGCGGCATAGGAGACCCCAACGAACCCAGTTCCTTCAACATAAACTCAAGCCTGAGATTTCTGGAGAGATTCACCAGCATTGCCGTGCGCTACATACCTGCCATGAGGAAGATAAAAGTGATGAGGCAGTGGGCCGGCCTCTATGATGTTACGCCGGATGCAAGGCCCATACTAGGGCCGGTGGACGGCCTTCCCGGCTTCATACAGGGGAACGGCTACAGCGGCCACGGATTCATGATTCACCCGATGGTAACAAGACTGCTTGCCGAGTACATAATCGACGGAAAGACCAGCATAGACATAGAACCGCT
>CAZQEG010000127.1:0-2585 GCA_964591575.1 uncultured Thermoplasmata archaeon | reverse complement strand
ACCTCATCAAAGAGGCTGTATATGGGGATATGGATGCTGTTGAAAGGATGGAATACCATACAAAAGCCGCGGAGTACTATCTCTCACCATGGCGCTCCGATGACAGATTCGAGGCTGTGCATCATCTCCAGGCGTGCGGTCGCTGGGTGGATGCAGGGAAAGAAGCTCTCCGCATAGCCAGCGAATATCCCGTATCCCAGGATATAAAAGATATCCTTATCCGATTCCGGGACAGGATGGGTCTCCTTCCCAAAAGGATGAGGTCCGATTTGCTGCTCCTTACCGGAGATGTACTCGGACTGGCGGAAAAATGGGAGGAGTCCATAGAATACTACTCGATGGCTGAGAAAATATCGGGAAAGACTGCGGATATAGAGGAAAGAATAGCAAAGGCCAGCGCGGAAATGCAGGACTGGAAAACGGGAATAGAGATAGAAGATTCCCTGCTGGAAAAGGCCAGGAAAAAGGGAGATAAAAACAGCATTGCCAGGCATCTCATAATCATCGGGAACATCCGTATGAGAGCGGGAGACCTTGAAAAAGCGGAGAGGATGTACAAAGAGGCGGAAGAAATCCTTTCGACCGAGAAGGACGCCAGGAGGCTTTCTGTCATTTACAACAACCTAGGGACGCTCTATCTCCGAAAAGGGCGAAAAGAGGATGCGAGACATATGCTCGAAAAAGCGGTGAGGATGTCGAAATTAAAGAACAGAACGGGGCTGCGTGCAGCTGCCAACCTTGCCTATCTCATGGAAACGGAAGGAGATTACGAGGGGAGTGCGGCGATGTACAGAAAGGCGATGAGCGCGGGTGAAAAAGAACACAATATTCTGAAGCGTCTAGTGAATGTCCTGATAAAGCTCGAAAGATATGACGAAGCGATATCTTTGCTTGAAAAGGAGAAAAAGGACGGGGGGACACTGAATCTCATGGCAGACGTATACAGAGCCTCGGGAAGAACAGAAGATGCTATAAGATGCAGAAAAATGTCTGTTTCCATGGAAAAATCTGTGAAAAAGAAAATTTCTCTGGTGAATGACCTGCTGGAAGACGGAAAAGCACATGAAGCACTCGAAACTGCGATAGATGCTGAAAAAGAGCTATTGCTCTGGGATTATGAAGAAAGAGCAAATCTCAAAATGCTGAAAGGAGACGCGCTCTATATGGCTGGCGATGAGGACGGCGCCAGAGAGAACTATCTGGATGCTCTGGAAATAGCCGATGAAAATGCACCGGAACTTTCTCCGCTCATCGAGAGAAGGCTTAACAAGCTTCATTCGAAAGACCAGAGATAAACAGAGCCGTTATCCGTACCATATGCAGTGTATATTACCTCTTTTCCCAGAATGAAATATTCACTTCCCGGCGGGGTGATGTTCGACTTCATATCATTGCCTGAACAGCTTATGATTGTCTCTTTTCCATCCGTATAGACAATATATGCAGAATCATTCCCGGCATACAGGGCAATATCGGAAACCATCGAAACCCGGGCGACGTGCGCGGGGGTGCTCCATGACAGGGCATCGGATGAATGAACCGCCCATATGTCCATATCCTTCCCTGTGAGAGAGGAATAGGCCAAGAAAACCTCGTTTCCTGACGAGGAAAGACAAAAATCGAATATATTCTCTCCTGTTCCGACACTTCTCACATCTCCGATAGAAGGTGAAGGTTCTGAATATAGCGGGGAATAGAAAATGGTCCCGTTGGATTGCCAAAAAATCAGGGTTCCTCTCTCCATATGCAATGGGATGATGTGCTGCCCGATGGGGGTCTTTTCTTCTATTCTGGAAGCCTTGCCCCATTCCCCGCGAAAGTCTGCGAGATAATGCGCTCTTTCGAACATATTCCTGTAAACCATGTGTATCCCCTCCGAATCCGACCACAGCTCCGGATAATCTCCCGTACTGAAAAATGTGGAATTCGACCATGTGATTCCGCCATCTGATGTTTTTATATAGAATATTCGCCCGGCTCCTCCTCTTTCGACCCACACAAGAACCGCATAGTTCTTCCATGCCACACCGCTTATCTGGCGAGAGTCGGATGCCGAGATCTCGCTGAGACTGCCTGAATCCATGCTCCACTCACATATCTCATGGGTATCGGAAACCCAGAATGCCCGGATACTTCCGTTCATATCGAGTATCAGCGGACTTGAACCTGCGGAACCGACGGGGCTTATTCTCAGAGCCTCGGACGGAGCTTCTTCTACTGGTTCTCTGTAAAAAAATACGATGGATGCCGATACCGCTATAATAATCGCAAGGAGCAATGCGATATCTTTTCGTCGGTCCATGGAGGTAAATATCGCGAGAGCTTAAAAAACCTGCGGAACATATCATATCATGCAGTCCATCGCCCATTCCTTTCTTATGCCGAGCAGTATCTCGAACTCCCTGACCGTCAGTATCGGCCGGTCATAGCTCATATGGTCGTCCAGAGCAATTCTGGGACATGCCGTGGATACATAGACATCGTATCCGGAACCCATGAGGCTCTGAGGGCTTATTCGGTCCATGACCAATATATCCGCCTTTTTTCCCATCTCTTCCGCCTTTTCTTTCAACTGCTCTGCGATA
>CAZQEG010000126.1:0-2648 GCA_964591575.1 uncultured Thermoplasmata archaeon | reverse complement strand
AGCTTTCTAGGGAATGATTATATACCGCATGTTTTTGTCTCATCTCGGACAATAGTAAGGAGAGCGGTATTATTTTAACACGCTCCATGCCGAGGTGGCCCAAGTCAGGGCTCTTTCTTTGTCGCTCGCTCCGCTGGCTCACTCTCCAAAGAAATCCACCTGTGAGAAAGAAACTCGAGTTCGCCTGCTCACTCGCAAATATTTAAAAAGAAAGAAGGATGCCCACCCTCTATGCCGAGGTAGCCCAGTCCGGTAAGGCGCGAGCCTGGAGAGCTCGTGGGCGTATGCCCTCGGGAGTTCGAATCTCCCCCTCGGCGCTTCCCTTCGGTCAGCGCCGAGGGTGAACTCGTGAAATTGCTTTGCAATTTCACTCGTCTCCCCCTCGGCCTTTCGCTTTGCTCAACACCGAAGGTGGACTCGTAAAGGCGTAACTTCACTCGTCTCCCCCTCGGCTATATTTGAACTGTTTTTCTTTACAGATGTCCTACCTTCGAGGCAAAGCCTCTCGGCCATGTTTTTCCATGTATCCGGTGGTAGTGATGGGTGGGAACGGGCTGAGCGAAATTAAGGCAAATCCTTTAAATCCCTCCGCCTATTCTCGAACGATAACATGAAGGTGAAAGTTGCTGTAAACGGATACGGAACGATTGGAAAGAGGGTTGCGGACGCAGTCTCGATGCAGGACGACATGGAGCTGGTCGGAGTGGCCAAGCGCTCCCCGACATTCGAGGCTTTCATGGCCATGGAGAAAGGCTATCCTTTCTATACTCCTGCGGAGAACATCCACGGACTGGGGAGCGCCGGAATCAAGGTAGAGGGAACGATCGAAGAGATGCTGGAGAAAGCGGATTTGGTGGTCGATGCCACTTCCAAGAGTCCTTACAAGGACCTCTATGACAAGATAGGTGTGAAAGCGATATGGCAGGGCGGCGAAAAACACGAGATTGCAGGCATCTCTTTCAATGCGATGGCTAACTACGACGAGGCATGGGGAAAGGACAGAGTGAGAGTGGTCTCCTGCAATACAACCGGCCTGATAAGAACCCTTTATCCCCTGCACAAAGAAATCGGAGTGAACAATGTCGTGGCAGTAATGGTGAGGAGAGCTGCGGACCCCGGCGATTCCAAGAAAGGACCGATAAATGCCATAGAGCCTGTTCTCAAGGTTCCCAGCCACCACGGACCGGATGTGCAGAGTGTCATGCCGTACCTGAACATACAGACAACAGCGGTTAAAGTTCCCAGCACGATAATGCACCTCCAGTCGATAGTGGTAAAGCTGAAGAAAGAGGTCTCGGATGATGAAGTGCTCGGTATCTGGGGGAGATATCCAAGGATAATCCTCCTTCACTCACAGAACGGAATAAAATCCACTGCGCAGATAATGGAGATGGCCAGAGGCTTCGGCAGACCCTACAGCGACCTCTATGAGATTGCCATATGGAAGGACGGAGTACATGTTGTCGGTGATACTCTCTATTACTATCAAGCGATACATCAGGAGAGCGATGTAATCCCCGAGAACATAGATGCCATAAGGTCCATGATGGAACTCATGCCGAAGGAAGAGAGCATCGAGAAGACCAATAAGGCTATGGGCATGAGGAAATCCCTTTAATCTCCCTCTTTTAACAGGAGGAGAACATCCCTAACTATCTTTTCATGGTCGAAAGCGAGTTCCGGCAGGCTATTCAGGGAAAAGAATCTCGCTTCCGAGGCATCGTCTCCACCTTTCAGTTCTCCACCTTTCCTTTCAAGGACATAGACGATGCTCACGGTATGCCCTCTCGGGTCTCTTTCAGGGTCGGAATACACACCTGCCAGCCTTATTATCTCGGTTTCGAGGCCTGTCTCTTCCTGAAATTCCCTTATGACGGCATCCTCGACCCTTTCCCCATACTCGACAAATCCTCCGGGGAGCGCCCATTTACCCTTGAAAGGCTCTTTTCCCCTCTTTATTAGGAGGATTTTTCCATCTTCTATGAGAACGCCGTCAACGGTAAGTGCTGGATTTCTGTGCAAAATATCACTTCATCATGGGCATCCATATGCCTTTCTTCTTTGCCCAGTCCTTTGCCCTGTCATATCCGGCATCTGCGTGCCTCACGACACCGCTGGCCGGGTCGTTGCTCAGAACCCTCAGGAGCTTCTGCTCCGCAAGGTCCGTACCGTCTGCCACCGTGACCATTCCGGCGTGTATGCTGTACCCTATGCCAACACCTCCGCCGTGGTGCACGCTTACCCATGTCGCACCGCTCGATGTGTTGAGGAGCGCATTGAGTATCGGCCAGTCGGCTATCGCATCGCTGCCGTCCTTCATGGCCTCTGTCTCCCGATAGGGCGAGGCCACGCTTCCGGTATCGTGATGATCCCTTCCTATGACTATGGGGGCATCCACCACACCCTCTCTCACAAGGTCATTGAACGCCTTTCCCGCCTTTGCCCTCTCCCCGAAGTTAAGCCAGAGTATCCTTGCTGGCAGTCCCTGAAACTTCACCCTTTCTTCCGCTTTGTCCAGCCACTGTATCACATGCTTGTTATCCGGGAAGAGCTTTCGTATGGCCTTATCCGTTTCCGCTTTGTCGTTGGGATTTCCCGAAAGAGCGGCCCACCTGAACGGCCCGCTTCCTATGGAAAAGAACGGTCTT
>CAZQEG010000125.1:0-2659 GCA_964591575.1 uncultured Thermoplasmata archaeon | reverse complement strand
CTGTGCGCTCTCTGGATTGCGGTTACATGCCCTGCGAAGGCGAACCATATCATCATGAGTTCGAGGAAGCTCGTGTGAAATCCGTATATCTCCATATTGTAGCCGAAATAATCGGAAAAGAACTGGATAATAGGGAATATTATGAGAAGAACGAGCCTGTCCGCTCTTCCGAGTATCCCGCCGTAGTCCCTTTTTCCGGTGACTGCGTGTGCCTGAGTGCCCATATAGCTTGCGAATATCACGCCGAGCATGGCAAGTATCCCTATCCATTCTCTGCAGTATATCGAAAATGTTATTCCTCCGAGCATGAAGGCGTCCGCATACCTGTCCAGCACATGGTCGAGGAAATCCCCCCTTCTCGAGGCCAGACCCCTGCTCTTTGCGACCTTCCCATCCATGGCATCGAAAAATGCATTCAAAAGCACGAAAAGAAAGGCCAGAAGCAGGTAAGCATTGCCTGTCGAGGCTGTGAAGAAGAAAAATCCGGCGATTACCGCAGAAAAGAAGGCTATCCATGTCAGAGTGTCGGGATTGAACCTCAAAAACGGCCTTGAAAGCGGAACAAGAACCCTGTCAGCCTGCTTTCTGTAGTTGTTCAGTACCATGAGAGCACCACCTCGCTCCAATCGATTTTTCCAGCTTCGTAGCCCTCCGTATTTCCGTTCAGGATATCGATTATGGCGCTGGCCGTCTCCTCGGCGCTCCTCTCCGTGCTGTCTATCTCGAACACGGGTCTTCCGGTTTCCAGAGCCTCTTCGAGTATCACATCTACGGCCTCGGCCTCCAGATTCTCTCTGAGCTTTTCATCGGAATAACCCCTGCCTTCGAGCCTTTTTCTCAGGACCTCAGGGTTGCATCTGAGCAGAATTATTAAATCTGGATTCAGAAGATGGGACAGATGGCCTTCGATTATGCCATTGCCAATTTTCCCTTTGAGGCAGTCGACATCCACGAGCAATTCGCCCGTATCATCCTTTTCAGAGCACTCGTATGATTCCGCAAGCTCTTTGACCGAATGCACTTCGTATTTTTCGGATAATAGGCCGGCAACGGAACTCTTTCCTGTCCCCGGAGTTCCTGTTATTGCTATGCGCATCAAAATGGGATAAGAAAGGGGATTAAAAGCTTATTTGTTCTTCTGGAAGAAGACACTGTATGCCCTGTATGCGGACCACAGGTCTGCTTTGCTCGCTATCTCCATAGGTGAATGCATGGAAAGAATACCCGGGCCGCAGTCCACAACATCCATATTCCTTTCGGCCATGAACTTCGCTATGGTTCCGCCGCCGCCTTCATCCACCTTCCCGAGCTCTCCGGGCTGCCAGAACACGCCATTATCATCGAAGAGTTTCGTTATCTTCCCGATGAACTCGGCATGCGCATCGTTGCTGGAATACTTGCCTCCCGAGCCAGTGTATTTCGTGACAACTATTCCGTGAGCGGCTCTTGCCGCATTCAAAGGCTCATGGACCTGCTTGAAGCTCGGATCCATTACAGCATCCACATCGGCGGAAAGAACATCCGTGTTGGTCATCGCTTCATAAAGTTCCTTGGGGGTGAATCTGCTGTTGGTGAGCGATATTAGCTGCGTATAAAGGTACTCTACGAACATGGACTTGGAACCCGTGTTCGTGTCGCTGCCTATCTCTTCTTTGTCCATCAGCAGAGCTATGGCTGTCTTTTCCGGATTTTTCGTCTCCAGAACCGCCCTTAAGGTGGTGTAGGAGCATATCCGGTCATCGTGGCCGTATGCAGCTATCAGCGCTCTGTCCAGACCGACATCCCTCGGCTTGTGAGCAGGAACAATCTCCAAATCCGCCCTTATAAGGTCTTCTTCGGTTATTCCGTACTTATCATTGAGCATTTTCAGTATGTTCATCTTTATCTGCTCGCCTTCCTCATCCTTCTTCAGGGGCATGCTTCCTATGAGCAGGTTCATCTCCTCCCCCTCGATTCCCTGAAAGAGCTTTCTGTCGCCCTGAACCTTCCTCGCCAGATGCGGTAGGAGATCAGGAAGTATGAGTATCGGGTCTTTGTCATCCTCGCCTATGACTATGTCCACAGTCTTGCCGTCCTTCATGAATGCGGTGCCGTGGAGCGCCAGAGGTATGTTCATCCACTGATACTTCTTTATCCCGCCGTAGTAGTGGGTCTTCAGAAGAGCGAAGTAGGTGTCCTTGTCCTCATAGAGCGGATGCGGTTTCAGGTCTATCCTCGGGGAGTCTATATGGGCAACTATCAGATTGCTGCCTTTCACTATGTCTTTTTTACCGAGTATTATCAGGGCCACGGCCTTGTTCCTGTTTATGAAATATAGCCTCTCTCCCGCCTTTCCCTTTGCCTTTTCTATCGGTACGAAACCGGCTTTTTCGACCATTTCCTTAGCTCTTTTCACGAATTCCCTTTCGGTCTTTATCTCGCTCATGAATTTCTTGTATTCCTCTGCGAATGCGAATATCTCCTTCTTTTTTTTCGCATCGACCTCGTTCCATATGAATTTCGGCTTGTAAACCAGCTTTTCCTCGAGCTCGTCTTTCTTTTTCTTTGCCATGAAAATCACCTTGGCCCGACATATCGCAAGGGGTTTAATACAGTTTCGCCTAAATGCAACCGTTCCGGAAGTACCTCATGTGAGAGCTTATCGCCCAAAATAAGTTTA
>CAZQEG010000124.1:0-2750 GCA_964591575.1 uncultured Thermoplasmata archaeon | reverse complement strand
GTGGTAATCGAGCTTAAGAACCCTGCGGATGAGAATGCAACCGTGAAATCGGCATTCCGGCAGATTCAGACCTACAAAGAGGCGATACCCTCGCTTTTCACATACAATGAGATTGTCGTTATATCCGATGGATTGGAAGCCAAGGCAGGCAGCCTTTCGGCAGGATTTGACCGTTTCATGGCATGGAAGTCCGTGTATGGTGAGAAGGAAGCCTCTCATCTGATAAGCCAGATTGAAACCCTGATAAAGGGCATGCTCGGCAGGGAAACTCTCCTCGACCTTGTCCGTCACTTCATAGTCTTCGACCGCTCCAAGAAGGAGGACAAGAAAAGCGGGCAGATAAGGATACACAGCGTTAAGAAGCTCGCCGCATACCATCAGTACTATGCGGTGAACCGGGCGGTTGAAAGTGTGATGAAGGCCGCAAGAAGCGGGACCCGAAAGGGTGGTGTTGTCTGGCACACGCAGGGGAGCGGAAAATCCCTCTCGATGGTCTTTTTCACCGGAAAGATTGTACTCATGATGGACAACCCCACCGTCGTGGTTATAACCGACAGGAACGACCTTGACGACCAGCTTTTCGACACCTTCGCAGCCTCGAAACAGATTCTGCGGCAGGACCCTGTTCAGGCGGAGAGCAGGGACAACCTCAAAAAGCTCCTGAAGGTGGCATCCGGCGGCATAGTATTCACCACCATACAGAAGTTCATCCCCGAGGAGGGAAATGTATACGATACCCTCTCCGAAAGGGAGAATATCGTGGTGATAGCGGACGAGGCACACCGCACCCAGTACGGCTTTAGAGCGAAAGTGAAAAAAGACAGCGGCGAGATAACTTACGGCTTCGCAAAGTACATGAGGGAAGCGCTCCCCAATGCCACATACATCGGTTTCACCGGAACACCCATTGAAAAGTCCGACAGGAACACTCCCGCAGTCTTTGGCAACTACATAGATATATACGACATCTCGCAGGCCGTTGAGGACAAAATGACCGTGCCGATTTACTATGAAAGCAGGCTTGCAAAGATAGAGCTCTCGGATGAGGGGAAGAAGCTCATAGAACAGCTGGACAGGGAGCTTGCGGAGGATAAGCTCTCGGATACCGAGAAGGAGAAAGCGAAATGGACAAGACTGGAGGCCCTCATAGGGAACAGAAGCAGGATACGGCGTATAGCCGCTGATATCGTCGAGCATTTCGAGAAGAGACAGGAAGTCTTTGAAGGAAAGGGGATGATTGTCGCCATGTCCAGAAGGATTGCCGCCGAACTCTACGACGAGATGATAGCGCTCCGCCCTGAATGGCACAGCGATGACCTGAAGAAAGGCTCCATCAAGGTGGTTATGACCACCTCTTCCTCCGACGGACCCGAGATTTCAAAGCACCACACTACCAAGGAGCAGAGGCGCATGCTCGCCGAGAGGATGAAGGACCCGCAGGACCCGCTTAAGCTCGTTATTGTCCGGGATATGTGGCTCACCGGATTCGATGTCCCCTGCCTCCACACAATGTATATAGACAAGCCTATGAAAGGACATACGCTGATGCAGGCGATAGCCCGAGTCAACAGGGTTTACAAGGACAAACCCGGCGGCCTTATCGTGGATTATCTCGGCATAGCTGCGGACCTGAAAGAGGCTCTTTCTTTCTATTCGGACAGCGGCGGTAAAGGGGACCCCGCACTGGTGCAGGAGCAGGCGGTCCGGTTCATGCTTGAGAAGTTCGAAGTAGTCGAACAGATGTTCCACGGTTTCAATTACAGGGAATATTTCGGAGCGGATACCAGTAGAAAGCTGGCCATAATACTTGAAGCGGAAGAACACATACTAGGGCTCGAAGACGGAAAGAAGAGGTATGTGGATGCCGTAACCGCACTTTCAAAGGCCTTTGCTCTCTCGGTACCGGATGACAGGGCCATGAATATCAAGGAGGATGTCGCATTCTTTCAGGCTGTGAAATCAAGGCTGCTGAAGTTCGACAGACCGAGTTCGGGGAGAAGCAACGAGGAGATGGAAACGGCGATACGGCAGGTGATAGACCGGGCACTTGTAACAGAACCTGTTGTGGATATCTTCGATGCCGCAGGAATCAAGAAGCCCGATATCTCAATACTCTCGGATGAGTTCCTCATGGAAATAAAAGGAATGAAACAGAAAAACATAGCCTTAGAAGTGTTGAAAAAGCTCCTTAACGATGAAATACACTCGCGCATGAAGAAGAACCTTGTACAGAGCAAGAGCCTTATGGAAATGCTCGAGGACTCCATAAGCCGATATCACAATAAAATCATAACCGCAACGGAGGTAATCGACGAACTTATTGCTCTGGCCAAAGAGATAAAGGAGATGGATAAAGAGCCGAAGGAGATGGGGCTTTCCGACTATGAATATGCATTCTATACCGCTGTTGCCAGCAATGAGAGCGCCAGAGAACTGATGGGTAAGGAAAAGCTTAGGGAACTGGCTGTGGTTCTGTTCGACAAGGTCAGGAAAAACGCTTCCATAGACTGGACGATAAAGGAGAGCGCCAGATCACAGCTCAGGGTCACAGTCAAGCACATTCTGAGGCAGTACGGATATCCCCCGGATATGCAGGCTCTCGCCACTGAAACTGTTCTCAAACAGGCTGAAATGATAGCCAACGAGATAGTGAGCGGAAGATGAGCGGATTCCGATAAGGCACCTGCAGGTCCTACATGCATACCCTTTAATATTCCCTTCTTCTTCCATTATCATGAAACCCGTTCTTC
>CAZQEG010000123.1:0-2848 GCA_964591575.1 uncultured Thermoplasmata archaeon | reverse complement strand
CTTGGAGGTCTCGGATCCTCCCCTGTCCACCCTTGCACCTATGGCCGTTCTTGCGGCGACAGTCATTATAATGGGCATATATCCCCAGATATTCTTCAAGGTAATCATACCTGCCGCTCAGGAGCTTCTGAAAGGACTTGGAGGTGCATAAGATGCTGGAGATGTTGAATCCCATGGTCAGGCCGGAATGGATGGTACTTCTTCTATTTGCAGGTGCGTTTGTCACATATTTCGCATTTAAGGCATCCAGAGTGTTCGGAAAATTCCTTGCGGCGCTCTTTTCCGGCCTTGTTTCCCTGCTTGTGCTGCTCGCATACGGCATGAACCTCGGAACATACTGGAAGCCTTCCGTCGCTCCGGAGAATGTCAGACTTCTGCTTGAAATAAATCCGCTGTCCTGGTTCTTTGCCGTGATGCTCTCGATGGTCGCTTTCAGCGGCATACTTTATTCGACGGCTTTCAGGAAGAACAGTGAGAGGGATGCCCTTTTCTACTCTCTGAATCTCTCGCTGATGGCCGCCATGCTCGGCGTCGTCTTTTCGGCAGACCTTCTGTCTTTCTTCGTTTTCTGGGAAATAATGACGCTCAGTTCCTATCTGCTGACAACTCTTGCAGGAAAAAGAGCGGACAAAGCGGCACTTAACTATATGATAATAAGCTCTGCCGGTGCATATGCGATGCTTGTTGGCATAGCGATGATATACGCAAGGTTCGGAACGACAGAATTCTCGGCTCTATCCGGACTTCTAGGCTCCGCTGACCCTGGCTTTCTGCTTATCGTTCTGACTCTGGTAGGAACGGGTTTTGCGGTAAAGGCCGCTCTTTTCCCGCTTTACATATGGGCTCCTCCCGCATATTCCGAAGCGCCGGATTCGTTCACCCCTATATTCTCCGGTGCCCTTTCTAAGCTCGGGCCCTACGGTTTTACGCTCTTCATGTATGGGCTCGTGGGACTCCCCGCTCTTGCGAGACTGGGGACATTCAGGGGGATATCTGATTTCGGATATGTCATAGCCCTGTTGGGCTCAGTAACCGCCGTTATAGCGACCCTCTATGCGATAGCACAGGACGACATAAAGAAACTTCTGGCATATTCGAGCATAAGTCAGCTCGGCTATGTGATGATGGGGATAGGCATAGGGACATCCATCGGTGTTGCAGGCGGCCTTTACCATGCGCTCAACCATGCGATATTCAAGACAACGCTCTTCATGGGCGCCGGTGTTCTGATATACACAACAGGTTCCAGAAAGCTCAGCGACATGGGCGGCCTCGGCACAAAAATGCCAATAACCTTCCTGACCATGCTAATAGCCATATTCGCTCTTGCGGGCATCCCGATGACCGGAGGATTCGGCTCGAAATGGCTGCTTTACGAAGCGGCAATAGACAAGAAATTTGTTTTCATCGCACCTCTTGCATTCATAGCCAGCGTAGGAGCATTTCTCTATTCTTTCAGGATACTGCAATCCGCATTTTTGGGGCAGCTGCCGGATAGGCTGAAAGATGCAAAGGACCCATCGCCCTTGATAACTATTCCCATGATGTTCCTCGCAGGACTCCTGATACTATTCGGCATAGCACCGGGGATACCGCTGAGCGTGATAGCCGGAATAGAGTCGTATCTCGGAATGACGCCCATAGATGTCTCCGAATATGCGGTGTACCTGTCCGGAGGAAATCTGGGTGCTTACAATGCGAAGATAGTCATGTATGTGCTCCTTGCAACCATGATAGTTGCTTTTCTCATATTCCTCGCCGGAAAGCGCTCCAAGAAAGTTGGGCAGACGGACACGTTCCTCGCCGGAGAGGCGGCCGAACATCACGAGAACATTTACCTGCACTACTCCGTGAACTTCTATCGCCCTCTGGAAAGGATGTTCGAGCCGTACCTCAGGAAGAGGCTGGAAAGGTGCTATGACGGATTCGGCAGGGGATATGAGCTCGTCTCCGAGGGAATAAGAAGGATTTACACAGGGGATGTGCAGCACTATGTCTACTATGTAATCGCATTTCTGGCCCTGCTTATAATTACAGGATGGTGGTATATGTGAACGGCATAAATCTGGCGATTCTTGTGATTTTTCCGATTTTTGTCGGGCTTCTCGGCCTTCTTTTCATGGGGATAGCGAGAAAAGTGACCGCCAGGATACAGAACAGAGTGGGACCTCCGGTATACCAGCAGTATATTGACGTGATGAAGCTGTTCTCAAAGAGGGAGAACATATATCACAACTGGATATTCGATCTCGGCCCAATATTCGCGCTCGTAGGAATTCTGGCAGCCATGCTCTTCGTTCCCATGGGGGGTTTCCGGCTTCTGAGCTTTGACGGCGACCTCATTGTAGTAATGTACCTGCTGGTCATATCCGGTCTCGGCATGGCTCTGGGAGCCGGAGGGTCCGGGAATCCAAATGCAGGAATCGGGGTTATGAGGGCTCTTGCGCTCATGATGGGCTATGAGATGCCCTTCGTACTTTCCATACTCGGGGTGATGGTCTATTATCATACGACATCGCTGGCTCACATAGTTCAGGACCAGAGAAGCATGTGGGCCGTACTCCTTCTTCCGCTCTCGGCCTTTGTAGCGGATATAACCCTTCAGGGGCAGTTCGGAGAGAAACCGTTCGACCAGCCCATAGCACCGCATGAGATAGCGACAGGGCCCATGGTGGAATACGGCGGAAAATTCCTGGGAATGCTCTATCTCTGGCACTCCATAGCAGTGGTCGTCGAGGCGGGCCTCTTCGTGGACCTTTTCCTCGGAGGAGCTCTTCTCTTTGACACCGGCACAAGCATCGGGTTTCTACTGAACTTCCTCCTCTGGATACTTCTGGTCTTCGTGATG
>CAZQEG010000122.1:0-2857 GCA_964591575.1 uncultured Thermoplasmata archaeon | reverse complement strand
CCCCGAGGCGCTGAGCGAAGCGAAGCGCCGAGGGGGAGATTCGAACTCCCGCGGGATTTCTCCCAGATGGTCTCGAGCCATCCGCCTTAGCCGGACTGGGCCACCTCGGCATTCTTCTTCTGCTGAGGGGAAGCGATATTATTAAAAAACCTTGCGGATTGCAAGCCATGCGAATAACTCTGATGATTTCCGGAGAAGAGGCCAGGGATATCGAGGTCGAAAACAGGATATCGGGTGTGGAGCTGGCGAGAAGATTCGGTGCACCCCCTCCCATTACCCTTATGAAGTTGAACGGTAAGTTCGCACCTCTGCCCGAGGTTCTTAAAGATGGAGACGAGGTAGAGTTCATTCTGACCTCTTCAAGCGGCTGACCCTCTTGGGAAGCTCAGTCAGGGAGTATATGTCGTCATACAGCTCGGGAATCATGTCGAAGGTTATGAAAAGGAGGATTATCAGGGCGATAAGGCTCCCTCCCTTACCTATCTCGTTGTGTGCCACCTCGAAGCTCGTTATTCCGTAGTATGTCAGGTATATGACCCCTGCGTTGCGGATAAGGTTGAGGAAGTAGATGACCGATGTGTCGAGGAGGAGCGCTCTTATTTTGGCATCCCTCTTCCCATGGCTCGCCAGTATCACACCGGCGCCTATGAATATGCTCTGTATCGCCGTGCATGCCAGAACTATTCTTATATTCGCCTGCGGGACAACCGCCCCCATCTCGGAATCCGAGTAATTCACGGGTATCACGGTGAAATGCTGCCCCGTCATCGCATTGAACAGCCAGACACTCTGCCCTGCCACCGTGTTGATAAGCGTCCCAGATATGAGCGGCACACACTCCACCGTAATATATGAGATGCCGGCAATGAATGCCGCGCCGGATATGAAAGCGAGGCCTCTGTGCTCTTCCCTGTATCTGAAGGAGAGTTCCTCCTGATATGCGAGATATAGGAAAAACGGGAGCGCCGCAAGGCAGAAGAAGGCATTCGTGAAATCTCCGATTCCCACGAACTCCGGGCTCCTCAGAGGCCAGTATACTGAAAGTGCGATCCAGCCGAGCTCCCGGAGCCTGTGCCTTATCTCTCCTTTATGAAGGAAGCCCCCTCCTTCGAGGAGAAGGCCGGCCAGAAGAAGGATGTCAATCCATTCCACACGGAGACCTCCTGTCAAGCTCGTAGTTCAGCGCGGATATCGCCTGATATGTGTGGAAGTGGCTCTTTCCGAGGCTTATCCTTCTCGCTCCGAGGCTCATCACCGCCACCTCTTCGGATGGCGTGAGATCTTCGCTGTCCCCGAGAACGAATGTGGTCCTGCATGCAATATCCGCCTCCTTTATGTCCTCACCGTCCTCATGGAGATACACGAGTTCCGAATCCGCGCAGCAAAGCCGCACGGCCTCCTGAAAACCCATATCGGAGACATATATACCCGGGGTGCTTTTCACCTCCTCTCCACCTTTGAATCTGATGAGGGCAGTCCTTATCATTGACGCCATGTTCCTCTCGTCCGGGAAAAGATATCTCGCTTCCGAGCCAACTATACGGACGGTTCTGGGGGTTTTTCCGCCCATCATGACAAGCCACACCTCGACATCCTCCCTGAGACCATGCGACAGAAATAGAGCGGAAGATGCGGCCATGGCCATGATATCCATGCGCCCGCCGCTTCCGGGGAGGTCATCAAGCCTGAAATTTCCGCTTCCGTCCGCTCTGTGGCCGGCTATCAGAAACCTCCGCATTCTATCACGAGAGTATCTCTTCAAGTCTTCCGGACCCGGCGGCTTCCTTTATCTCTCTGGCGATGCGCTGGCCGGTGGACATTCCCGGCTCTATCAGGTCGGCATAAGGGGAGCCCGAGATGAACGGGTTCGTACCCGCGACTATTCTGGACGAGACCTCGAACACATAGAAATCGAGCTGGTCGGTCACTATCGTCTCGAGACAGAAGGGCCCTATCATGCCGCCAAACAGTTTCAGAGAGGATTCCACCACTTTCTCGGCTATTTCGAAGGCTTTCGGGAGAAGGGATTCCCGCAGCACCACAGGGACATTCCCCGTTACCACGAACGAGGGAAATATTCCCATCTTTTTCAGTTCCTCCTGAGCTCCGAGCTTGTATATCTCATCTATGTTCGATTCGTCCCTTCTGTCTATGCTCAACATCTCAAGGCTTCCCTTCGACAGCCTGTATCCTTCGGGCTTTATCGGAGAATAGAAGAAATGCAGATAATAGCGAGTTCCGAGGATATATTCCTGAATGCTGTACTTCTTGCTCCAGTCGATACCGAGCTTGAACTCCGCATAGTTCTTGGCTATGAAGAAGCCTCTTCCACCCTTCGCACCGTCATATTTCACCAGCACCGGCCGGTCTATGCTTCGCGGGTCCTCTATCTTCTTCGGCATCCTTATGCCGGCCTCTTTCTCCAGCCACACCCTCTCCTTCTCACGGTCGGACTCCCATTCCAGCACCGCTCTGTTGCCGAATGTGGGCAGGGGCAGCTCTTTGAATTTCGAGGCGCCCAGGTATTCCACGAACGAACCGTGGGGAACTATCACGGCATTCTCCTCTATAAGGCGGTCAGCAAGGTCGAATATCTCATCATACGAATCCACAATTATGAACTCATCCGGTTTTCCCAAGGGAAACGCATCGTAGAAGCGCGCCCTCTCTTTTATCGCTATCCCTATCGTTTTAAAGCCTTCCTTCCTGGCCCCGTTAAAAATCTGGAGGCTGCTGTGAGAACAGACCGTGGCTATGCTCAGCTTGTTTTTGTCATAACCCTCGAGAATTTTCTTTATATCCTGCTTTGAAACCATATAGCCACATACAGAGGAAGGATTAAAACCTTTCGAGAGAT
>CAZQEG010000121.1:0-2858 GCA_964591575.1 uncultured Thermoplasmata archaeon | reverse complement strand
CCAGAACCGGCTGAGGAGGTGGAACCCTGGGAAATAGAGGACCTTGAAGACGAGAAATCATCATCCGAATATGCCGGTGATGAAGAAAATAGTGGCACTGAAAGAGATGCAGGGAAAGATGAAGAAGAGAGCCCGGATATTATAGTTGCCGAAGGAGAACTACCGAAAAAAACTGAGAAAATCGATGATACTGGCAAAAAGAGGCATAGTTCGAAAAAGAAAAAAGAGAAGCCGAAAAAAAAGAAAAGGCCTGAGAAAGGGAAAAAAGCGAGAAAAGGAAAATATGGCGAAAAAGCGGACAGCCGAGAGGAGAGAAGGAGAAAGATAAAGGAGAGCATGAAAGAGAAAGGGGAGAAAAGGACGATCTTCGATTATTATGCTCTCAATACTTCCACGATGCTCTTCTTCGCAGTACTTGCGATTTTTGTCGCACTCGAGTTCATCCTTATAATATTCAACATAACGGCTTCCGCCCCGGAGGTTCTTTTCAGTTTTGCGCCGATTCTGGGGAGTGCTGTCGGGTTCGGAGGAGCGCCTGTTCTGCTTGTTGTGGCAATCCTGTCAGGCAGCGATGCCGTGCTCCATTACTATGACAAAAAAAGGAATCTCTATATCTCTCTGATATTCACCATAATAATGCTCATAGGAGCGCTCATCTCCCTTATAACCGTTACAAGCTCCTCGGAGATGCTGACCATTTCCATGGGGTTCGGTGCGCTCGCATTTGTCCTTCTCCTGGACCTCATATCCATATCCAGATATCCGAAGATACTCGAAGACCCGGGAAGGGCGAATTTCGAGGAATATCTCCTGAAAGAGGATGAGATTGAGGCGCTCATCCAGGAAGAGGAGGAGAAGCTTGCCCTCAAAGAGCAACAGATAGAGGAGCTCCGACAGAACATAGATATGATGGGGGAACAGCTCGCCGAGGAGGAGGAGAAGCTGAGGATGAAGGATGAAGAGCTATCAAAGATTCAGTCTGAAATCCAGATGAAGGAGCAGGAACTCCTCTCCGAGGAAGAGGAGATAAGAATGAAGGAGCAGGAACTCAGCACGGTGATAGAATCCGAGCTTAAGCAGAGAATGGAAGAGCAGATGATGGAAGAGGAGGAGAAGCTTAGGATGAAGGAAGAGGAGCTTGTCCGGGCAAAGAATGAGCTGGACATCCAGAGGAAACTGCACGAAGAAGCGAGAGAGAAGCTGCGTATGAAGGAGCAGGAACTGAACACCCTTAGGTCGGAACTGGAAAAGCAGGTCAGAGAGAAGCTGGAAGAGGAAGAGAAATTGAAGATGAAAGAGGCTGCAACAAGGATGAAGGAGCAGGAAAAGCAGAAAAGGGTGCTGTATCCGTTCACTGCGATGGTAGGACAGGAGGATATGAAAAAAGCGCTGGTTCTCAATGCCATATATCCGGAGATAGGCGGGGTTCTCATACGCGGCCAGAAAGGGACCGGAAAATCCGTGTCCGTCAGGGGGCTCGCCGAGGTTCTTCCGAACATAAAGACAACAGGGTGCAGATTCAACTGCGACCCGGATGATGTTGAAAATCTCTGCCCGGAATGCAGGGCGAAGTACGATAAAGGCATTCTCGATGTGTTCGAAAGGCCGGTGAAAGTGGTGGACCTTCCGCTGAACATAACCGAGGACAGACTTCTCGGGAGCATAGACATAGAGAAGATACTGAAAGAGGGGGTCCGTTCCTTCGAGCCCGGCCTTCTGGCCGAAGCTCACCGGGGAATACTCTATGTGGATGAGATAAACCTGCTTGACGATTACATAGTGGACCTGCTTCTCGATGCGGCCTCATCCGGCCGGGCGGTGATAGAGCGCGAGGGAATAAGCTTCACCCATCCCGCAAGGTTCATAATCGTCGGCAGCATGAACCCCGAAGAAGGGGAGCTCAGGCCGCAGCTTCTGGACAGGCTCGCTCTGGAGGTGGAGGTCAGAGGAATCAAAGATGTGGAAGAAAGGATGGAGATCATCAGAAGAAGGAAAGAATTCACAGAGAATCCAGAACTTTTCAGGGAGAAATACAGCGGACAGCAGGAGGAACTGAGGAACAGGATAACCGAAGCCAGAGAAAAGCTCGGCTCCATATCAGTCTCACCGGATATGCTCGACCTCATAGGAAAGCTTTGCGTGGAGTTCGATGTTGACGGCCATAGAGCGGATATAATCATCGAAAGGGCTGCAAGAGCGAACGCTGCCTTCGAAGGGAGGGACGAGGTCAGCATCGAGGATGTGATAACGGCCGCTACATATGCTCTGCCGCACAGGGCGAGGAACATTCAGGGTGCTTTCAGCAGAGATCTGGTGAAAAAGACGGTGGAGCGCCTTGGAAGGGGCGGTAGTTGATGCCTGCGGGAGTATCTCTGTCATTTAACGAGGCAAAATCCCGAATATCTGCATTTCCTTTACTTGCCATGGTTGGACAGGAGAAATTAAAAAGAGCGCTCATACTCAATATAATAAATCCCGAAATCGGAGGAGTTCTTATCCGGGGCGGAAAAGGCGTGGGAAAATCCACTGCAGTGGAGGGTCTTGAAGGCATTCTACCCGAGATTGAGGGAGTTAAAGGGTGCAGGTACAACTGCGACCCGAACGACCCCGAGCATTTCTGCCCCGAATGCAGGGAAAAACAGGAAAATGGTACTCTGGAAAGGGAATGGAAGAGGATGGAGATAGTGAAACTCCCGCTGAACATAACCGAAGACAGGCTCATAGGCAGCATAGATATAGAGAAAGCTCTTACCGAAGGAACGAAGGCTTTCGAGCCGGGTCTTCTTGCGAAAGCACACAGAAACATCCTTTTTGTGGACCAGATAAACCGTCGCGAAGACAATGTGGTGGACCTTCTG
>CAZQEG010000120.1:0-2873 GCA_964591575.1 uncultured Thermoplasmata archaeon | reverse complement strand
GTGCCGTCTTTTTGCCATAGCACTCCATCAGGTCATCTTTAAAAATCTTTGCATGAGAGCATCCTGCTTTCCGAGAGGGAATATGGGAAAAGGAGAGAAAAAACCACACATAAGAAAGCCCTTAGCAGACAAGCACCCTGCAATATTTCTGCCTGCATTCGCCTTTTCTCCCATTATTGTTTTGTATGGAGAGCGCCGAGAGATGGTTTGTTTAAATCTCACTCCATGTAGTCGTTTCCCACGAGTTCCTCCAGCCATTCTGCTTGTCCCGGCACATTCCGAGTATCCAGCATGGCCCTCCATTCCTCATCCGTAAGCCTATCATCCATCGGCTGTTTGAACTCATAGTATGAGAACACCGGACCCGCACCGATTATAATCCTTCCGTCAGGCACTTTGTATGCAACGAGTATGAGATTCACATAGCCAACTCCTTCTTCAAGCACCTGATTCGTGTTCTGGTCCGTGTGAACATCCGCCACCATTCTGGTGTCCGTTCCTCTGTCATTCACGCCGAGGACCGTGGATTCGATATTCTCACTGAAGTTCCTTATGTACTTATAGTCATCATCGCTGAGTTCCTGATTTTCCAGTTCCTTTTTCGAGATGTCCAGAAGCCTCTGGAGCGCATCTTCCAGATTTTTCAGCCTGCTCTCTTCCGCATCGCTGAGAGCGTTCAGGGCTTTGAGCCCACGCTCTGTCATTTCGGTGAGCGCCAGCATTCTTGCATAGAACTCGGGAACGGGTTCCACATAACCGACAACAGGCTTTTCTGGAGGTTCATATGGAATGCCATTATAGTGCGGCGTGTAGCTCTGTTTTGCATACAGTATTGTATCGTGCCTGAGTTCAGCCCATGAACCCAGTGCTGTGTTAAGCTCCTTGTCATCCCATGCCTTTGTCTGCATGAATACCGGATAACCTGCATAATTCTCATGGCCTTTTATGAGGGATTTCAGGGTGTAAATCCATGAAAAGTAGAGGTTTCTGTTCCACTCGGTCTCATTGAGCCCGGAAAACTCTCCCCTCAGTTCGCTAAGTTTTTTCATGTAGCTCGTGTTGAGCCCACGATAATCCGTATCTCCCTCGTTTTCAAGAATTTGGAGCGCTCTATGTGAACCAAGAACGGCCATGACATCCAGCCCCCTCGGGAAACATCTGGCAGGCCCTCCATCAGTGTATTCCATGGTTAACGGCTTTCCTTTTCCCACGAAACCACCGGCTTCGAGGGTCAGATGGGTGAACATATACGAATCGGGAACATATCTCTGGCCCATGAAGCGCATACCCTTCGTTTTCTCCGTCACATTGTCCAGCTTGTCATCAGTGAGAGGCGAATAGACCTCGCATGCTCCCGTCCCTCCGTAGATAGCGGGAGAGCGCATTTCAAGGAGCTTTTCTTTGAATTCCAGGAATGTTTCATTGTCCAGCAATTCGGAATACGTGAAATTCCCGTTAAATACCTCATTCACGGCCTTCATGTACTCATAAGGTGTCAGGTCGTCCGCGACACCCACGAAGAAGGATGTTATTGCGTATATCCTCTTCCATATGTCTCCCGCATTTCCCGATGCTGTCTCCGTGGCGTTCAGCTCTTCAGATATCATGGCGGCGGCTATCGTTGCATTTCTCGCATCCTCCTCTGAGATAAGGTAAGGAGCATCCGGTCCGTGGGGCTCTCCTCCTTTCATCAGAAATGCCAGCCTTCCGTACCACATCATCGCTTTGAAGTATCTCCTCAGCTTCTCGGTCTCCGTGTAATGACCTCTCGGAACGTACTGGGAGTAATCCTCCTTGTAGTGGAATATCGGGGATTTTTCGAAGCCCGAATGATTCTCTATGAGCACCAGCTCCTCGGAGACTTCCTGAGAAACACAGTCAGGAACCGTGAAATCCACGACAGGGGTTGACTCGGAGCCGTTGTATTCCTCTGTTGGAGTTGTTAGCAGTTCTACGGCAACGGAAAAGAATGCGGTGTTCATCCTTGCGGCCTCCTTCAAGGTCGGGTCCGTGAAGGAACCGTAATCGGAAAAGGAGCGCTCCTCCATTGCTAGGCTGAGGTTCAAAATTTCATAGAAAAACTCCTGATTTTCCAGCCTCTTGAGAATCTCGTTGAACTGGATGTGGTACAGATGCAGAAGGCTGTCCGAAGTTACGAAAACGGGTATGCCGTCCTCTTTCATATGTTTGTACACCTGAACCATGTCCTTTTTCATCCCGTAATCGATTATAACGAAGCCGTTCTGTTCCAGCCTTGAGATTTCGTCTTCGCTCGGAGAAAAGGTATAGGATATGTTATAGTGGTTTACAATATCGCCGAAGGATATCGGAAGCGTGTACTGCGGAGCGTCAGGATTTATCGAGTAATCCACGGGCACATAAGCAGATGAGACGGCGTCTTTCGGGTTACTTGACAATACAAGAGGTTCTCCTGTCCCGCCTCCTCCCGGATTGCCGGTATCTGGCACCCTGTTCTCGGTTCCGCTGTTGTTCAGATAAACCAGTCCTCCCACTGTCATCAGGCTTGCAGCAAGCACGGCGAACAGAACCTTTGCATTCCTTTTCATGTCATCTCCGACAGGATATCGGCCTGCTTCCTAATAAATATTATGGTACGCTTCGGCACATATCCAAAAACAGGCCCGCCTTTTATCACCTCATCCGAAGGAACTGGAGCGCAGCAACATTACGCTCCAATCCAAGAGAGCAGGGGAAGGTATTTGAAGTAAAAAGTGGGATATGAAAAACTCGCGGAACTTGAAAGGACAGTTTCAACTTTCACGCAAAAGTCGAAAGTATGATTTCTAAAATCACACGATTTGCGATACCACAGTATCGTAAAAGTGATGATTTGTGACAGAGTAGTATCACAA
>CAZQEG010000119.1:0-2882 GCA_964591575.1 uncultured Thermoplasmata archaeon | reverse complement strand
CCACCAGATAATCATATAAGTCGATTAGCTCTATATATAACTTCCCATCTTTGGAACGATACTTATATATGGCAGACCGATTGATGTATATGGCTCCTGCCGGAATGGGCGAAGAACTGGAGAAGGCGATGAGCGGCCAGGAAACTGCAACTGAAACAGGTACATCGAGGAAAATTCTCATTCTTTCATTCCTTTCCGAAAGACCATGTTCCACGGCAGGACAGATATCCAGAAATTTTAAGATATCGACAAGAGGCGTTCTATGGCATATAAGGGGAATGAAAAAAGAGCAAATGATATCCGAAATAGATGATACGAAAACGAGATACTTCATAACCGGCTCCATAAAATCCAGTGATTGCGGGATTTTCACGCTTTTAAGCGATGAGCGGGCAAGAATGATACTTCATACGGTCGCACGGGAGCCGGGACTCACTCAGAAGGATATAGCGGCAAATATCGGCATATCAAGAGAGCTTGTGGGAAAAATAGTAAATATGATTATAAAAAATGGCCTGATATCCGGCATAAGAGACGGAAAGAATAGAAGATATTTCATCACTGAAAAAATAGAACATATGCAAAATGAATATTCCGAAAGAAGAAAGGCAGTTAAGGAGATAATAGAGGGCGTAATGAAAGAACTTGGAGCTGAATTCAAACCCGATGTCGAGAGGGATGGAGTACTTTATCTTAAGATAGGAAATAAGGAACTCAAATTCAGTACCGATCCGTTCAAAAGCTGTCTGGAGGGGTGATTATATCAATTTCAAGCAGATTTGCGGACTGATTCTTCTTGTCTCCGGTGCTCTTCTCACAGTATATGCCGGCGGCAAGGCTGGTGTGTTTGTAATCTTTCCGTTCTTTGTTGCGACCGGCCCTCTTGCCACTCTTGGCATAATACTGATATTCGCAGGCATTTTTCTGGCATCTCTCGGATTTTTTGAACCCGTGAACCCTGAGAAAGAGCGGAGAAAGACCGAAAAAAGAGGAATAGGGCTTGTTCTGATAGGGCCCGTGCCTCTTGTCATAGATACCAAAAACAAAAGACTGAGCGCAATCAGCATAGCCATATTTATAATATCAATACTTATACTTATAATATTTTTTAATAGGATTTGAGAACTATCTCTATATGAACCCCGTCGGGAACCTCTATCCTCATCAACTGCCTGAGAGCCCTTTCATCGGCATCTATATCGATAAGCCTCTTGTGAATCCTCATTTCCCACCGTTCCCATGTCTCCGCGCCCTCGCCATCAGGGCTTTTTCTGATTGGGACGACCAGATGTTTTGTCGGAAGCGGTATCGGCCCTTTCATCTGAACACCGGTTCTCTCCGATATGGTTTTTATTCTGCTGCATACCGTATCAACCTTAAGAGGGTCTGTTCCGCTCAATGAAATCCTTGCTTTCTGTGCCATAAATAATCACCTAAATTAAATAAATATAAAAGGGGTTTACATCTCCTTCTTTTCCACGCTGACGACGATTCCGGCGGCGATTGTTTGGCCCATATCCCTGATTGCGAACCTTCCGAGCTGCGAAAAGTCCTTAGCCGCTTCTATGACCATCGGTCTTGTTGGCCTTATCTTCACAATGGCCGCATCTCCTGTCTTCAGGAACTTCGGATTCTCCTCTTTTGTCTGGCCTGTTTTGGGGTCAAGCTTCTTTTGCAGCTCTTCGAAAGTACAGGCAACCTGTGCGGTATGTGCGTGGAAGACCGGCGTATATCCCGCTGTTATCACGCTGGGGTGATTCAGCACCATTATCTGACCGATAAATGACTGTGCCACCGTAGGAGGATTATCGACAGGTCCGACGACATCTCCTCTCTTTATCTCGTTCTTTGCGATGCCTCTCACATTGAACCCGACATTGTCTCCCGGCACAGCCTGTGGTATGGCTTCGTGGTGCATCTCTATGGACTTCACTTCACCCACCTTGTTAGCAGGCATCACCTTTATTTTCATGTTTGGCTTCATCACACCGGTTTCAACTCTTCCCACGGGTACAGTGCCTATGCCGGTTATGCTGTAAACATCCTGAATCGGCAGCCTGAGCGGCTTGTTCGTGGGTTTTGGCGGTGCTTTGAAGTCGTTGAGCGCATCTATGAATGTTTTGCCCGTAAACCAGGGCATATTCTCGCTTTTCTTCATTATGTTGTCGCCCTTGTACGCACTTATCGGAAGGATTTCATACATGTCTTCCTTGTAGCCCACGGATTTCAGGAGCTTGGTAACCTGTTCCTCGACCTCTTTGTACCTCTTCTCATCATATGGAGGTTTTGTTGCGTCCATCTTGTTTATGGCCACGATTACCTGGTTCACACCGAGGGTTCTTGCGAGAAACACGTGCTCCTTTGTCTGGGCCATGACACCCTCGGGTGCAGCTACCACAAGAACCGCTCCATCGGCCTGAGATGTGCCGGTTATCATGTTCTTTACGAAATCCCTGTGTCCCGGAGCGTCGATTATAGTGAAATAATACTTGTCAGTCACAAATTTCTTGTGTGCAACATCTATTGTGACCCCACGCTCCCTTTCCTCTTTGAGGTTGTCCATCACCCATGCGAACTCGAAGGTCGCTTTTCCCTTTTCTTCGGCTTCTTTTCTGTATTTCTCTATTATATGCCGGTCTATCTCACCGTGCTCGAAGAGCAGGCGGCCTACCGTTGTGGACTTTCCGTGGTCCACATGACCTATGAAGACGATGTTCAGATGCTCTTTTTTTGCCATGTTTTTGCCTCCTTTGTGTTTTTTTCACACCATTTTCTATTCCTATTTAAAGGTTCTGAATCTTCAAGAACCGCATAACTGCTTTACCTCTGCCTGTATATTAAGTTTTCGTGTTGGGAAAAATATTGAAGGAAAGTTATAGTCA
>CAZQEG010000118.1:0-2883 GCA_964591575.1 uncultured Thermoplasmata archaeon | reverse complement strand
ACCTTTTGAGGACGAAATGCAGACCTGTGGCCTCAAGTATGGGGCTGAAAAAGGACATAAATGCGGCGAAACTTTACATATAAGATTTAAAAATGGAAATGCGGTAGCGGAAACACTTTCTATGCTTCCTCCGGCACTAAGTGGCCCGCTTTATGGTTTTCACAACTTTCATAATATCTTCTTCTCTCACGAGAGGGTGAACAGGTATTGAAAGCACCTCTTTTGTGAGCTTCTCCGTGACCGGGAGCTTTGCGGTATATCCCAGCTTCCTCATTATCTCCTGCTGATGTATCGCTATCGGATAGTATATTCCGAAGCCTATTCCCTCTTTTTTGAAGGCATTGATAATCCGGTCCCTTTTCTCACTTTTTATCGTATATTGATGATAGACGTGCCTAGCTCTTGCATTCGTGAACGGTGTCTCCACAATTTCATCCAGCTCTTCATCATAGACGGATGCGTTCTTCCTTCTCCTCTCATTGCTGGTATCGAGCCTTTTCAGCTGCTCTATTCCTATGGATGCCGCTATATTTGTCATTCTGAAATTCCAGCCGAGTTCCGTATGTCTGTATCTCTCGGCCTGTCCGTGATTGTGAAGCATCCTGACCTTCTCGGCCAGCTCAGGGTCATCCGTTGTTACCATACCACCTTCACCTGTTGTCATGTTCTTTGTCGGGTAAAAACTGAAAGCGGCGATATCTCCCAGCGAACCGGCCTTTTTTCCGTTCCACAGAGCTCCATGCGCCTGACAAGCGTCTTCGACAATATACAGATGGCTCTCTTCCGCAATCTCAGAAATGGAATCCATGTCCGCGCTCTGCCCGTAGAGGTGGACCGGCATTATTGCTGCCGTTTTTTCCGTTATCTTTCTTTTAAGGTCATCGGGATCCATGTTGAAGGTATCCTTTTTCACATCTACGAAGACTGGGGTACCTCCTGCCCTTATGATGCTGGTGGCAGAAGATATGAATGTGAAACTCGGAACAATGACCTCTTTTCCCCTTATATTGAGGGCTTCCAGCGCAAGAATCAGTGCCTGCGTGCCATTGGTCGTTGCCACAGCGTTCCTTACACCCACATATCCGGAAAACATCCTCTCGAATTCCTCCACAACTTTCCCGTGAGCGAGCATTCCGGAATCCAGAACCCTCATCACCGCTTTTTTCTCTTCTTCCTCTATGTCTGGCTTTGCTATTGGTATCATTTCTCTACCTCCTTATATACGGAGAGTTCGGGAAATTCCTTTCCGCATGCAGGGCATACGAAGTTCTCGTCCAGCCGTTCACCGCATTCGCAGACAAAGCCGACGATTCTACCGGGGTTTCCGAGTATAAGCGCATGGGGCGGCACATCTCTTGTGACAACAGAACCTGCGCCTATCATGCAGTACTCACCGAGCCTTATCCCGCATACGATAGTGGCATTTGCGCCTATGCTTGCTCCCTTTCCGATGTATGTCCTGCACAATCTGTTCTCGTCCCAAAGCCATGCCCGGGGATGCTTGTCGTTTGTAAATGCCGCGCTCGGCCCCACGAAGACATCATCTTCGATTTCAACCCCGTGATAGACGGAAACATTGTTCTGTATCTTAACAGAGTTTCCGATTCTGACCCCGAAGTCTATATAAACACCTTTTCCGATATTGCAGTTCTCTCCGATTCTGACCCCCTCTCTTATCTGGCTGTGGTGCCAGACCTTGGTTCCTGCGCCTATGGTCGCGCCCTTATCAACGACCGCCGTGTTCGCTATAAAAACATCCTTCATATCAACTGCTCCGTGCGATTTTTTCCGCGGAGAGCGCTATTCTCAGGGAATTCAGCGCATCCTCACCGCTTACTGCGGGTTTTCTATCTTCATCTATTGATCTCAGGAACTCCTCGATCTCACGCCGGAGAGGCTCGACATATTTTAGGTTTATCTCCTTCTTCGGATATCCGATGAGCCTTCTGTCCAGATCTCCGTTGTCCTTCATTGAAACTTCCATTGATTGAGTGAGATAATTTATTCTTACGAAAGCCTTGTCGAGGGTGACATACATCTCTCTGACCTTGACCGGAGATGTCCAGTTCGTGACTATGCTGGCGGATACATCCTTCATCTTCAGCCATATCTGTGCGTGGTCCTCGAATTTCGTGCTTTCAAAGAAGCTGAGAGCCCGTGCGTCTATGTTGAGCACCTCTTCTCCGGTCAGGTACCGCACCATGTCTATATCATGAATCCCGAGGTCGAGTATCACTCCACTGGTTATTCCGGCTCTGGGATTCGGAAGCCCTATTCTCACTATATTGAATGCCATATACCTGCATTCGTTGTTCCTGACCCATTCCTTGAAATAGCTTATCACCGGATTGAAGCGCTCTATCTGGCCCACCATAAGTTTTTTTTCGTTATTCTTTGCAGTTTCTATGAGTTTTCTGGCGTTTTCTTCGCTATCTGCTATTGGCTTTTCCACGAGGAGGTTGGAATGCTCGAGAACTCTCTCCCCAACGAGAGAATGCAGCTTTGTGGGGACTGCTACGGATACCGCATCCGGTTTCTCCTTTTCAAGCATATCTCTGTAATCCCGATATGCTTTTGTGCCGTATTTATCCGCCAGCGCTCTCGCTCTTTCCATGTCTATATCGGCTATTCCCACAAGTTCGGATTGACAGAGCTCGGAGTAAATCCTCGCATGATGACGGCCCATCTGACCGGTGCCTATCACTGCAGTTCTCAGTGTTTCCATCGATTTTCCTCCATGGAGTTTTATGCCTGCTATTCCGCAGAACTTAAAATAGTTTTGGTAGTTTCAGATTCCTTCTACCAGAATCACAGGCGGGCGGCATGGCTCGAATGATGCTCAATTTTCATTTTCGAACGAAACTTAAAAATATCATTGGGGAT
>CAZQEG010000117.1:0-2904 GCA_964591575.1 uncultured Thermoplasmata archaeon | reverse complement strand
GATTTTCCTGCGGAACTTCGGCATGTTGATGGCTATGAAGCCTACTGGTATCCAGCTCGGAGGAAAGGATACAGCGGCGTCGTTACATATACACGGATAAAGCCGAAGGATGTCATATACGGCATGGAGCGCGAGATATATGATTCCGAAGGACGGGTGCTCACGCTCGAATTCGATGATTTCTACCTCATAAATTCCTATTTTCCGAATTCACAGCACGGACTCACTAGGCTGGATTTCAAGATAGATTTCGATGAAAAATTGCTGGAATTCTCCGAAAAGCTCAGAAAGAAGAAGCGGGTGATAATCTGCGGGGACTTCAATGTGGCCCATAGAGAGATGGACATAGCGAGGCCGAAGGACAACGAGGGAAATCCCGGATTCACGAAGGAAGAGAGGGAGTGGATGAGCAAACTCCTCGAGCATGGATATATAGACACATTCAGGTACCTGCATCCCGATGAGATAAAATACACGTGGTGGAGCTACCGCACGAGAGCGAGAGAAAGGAATATAGGCTGGCGCATAGACTACTTCGTTGTCAGCGAGGAGTTGAAGGACAGAATAAAAAAGGCTGAGATACTCAACGAGGTTATGGGTTCCGACCACTGCCCGATAGAGCTTATTGTCGAATGAAGCAGGCTTCTGGAAGTGATTTCCAAATCTCTGAAAAAGCTTATTTACTCTCCCATATTGCAGAGGACAGGTGATTTCACGAATGTTCTTAAAATGACGGCCGGAGATATCAAAAGAGCCTTCGGCGATGGTAAAATAACGGTTGCCATATTCGGTCTTGGAAAGATGGGGCTCCCTCTGGCCGCGGTATTTGCAGAAAAAGGTGCCCGGGTGGTGGGTGTGGATATAGATCATGATGCCGTAGAATCTATAAATAAAGGAGAAAGCCGCATTCGGGGGGAGCCTGGACTTGAAGAGCTTGTCAAGAAAAATGTGGAAAAAAGAAGGCTTACGGCAAGCACGGATGGTGTGAAAGCCTCGAAGGAAGCCGATATCATGATAATTCTCGTGCCTACTATGACGGATGACAGAGGTGCGGTCAGGCTCGAACCCGTTATTGATGCCGCTGAAAAGATATCCGAAGGACTGGAAAAAGGGAACATCGTGATAACCGAAGCGACCATGCCTCCGGGAATGACCGAATCCCTCATCCCGATACTGGAAAAGAGCTCGGTCAGAATAGGCGATTTCGGTCTTGCCCACTGCCCGGAGCGGACGATGTCAGGCACGGCGATAAGGGATATAACCCGGATGTATCCGAAGATCATCGGAGCGGACAGCGAGCGCACTCTGAATGCCGTAAAGGCGGTATATGAAGTTGTTAACAGCAAGGGCACGGTTCCAATGAGCTCGATAAAAGCCGCAGAGGCGGTGAAGGTCTTCGAGGGTGTGTATCGGGATGTCAACATCGCTCTGGCGAACGAACTTGCCATATACTGCGAAGAACAGGGTCTGAATGCTTCGGAGGTGATAAAAGCGGCGAATACACAGCCCTACTCCCATATACACAGGCCCGGTGCGGGTGTCGGTGGCCACTGCATACCGGTATATCCGTGGTTCATAATAAATCAATCAAAGACCGGTGCGAGGCTTCTGAGAACAGCCAGAGAGATAAACGACCGCATGGCACATCATATGATAGAACTCACCCTGAAGGCCATGAACGATGCGAAAAAGAGCGTCAAAGGCTCGAATATTCTGGTTCTGGGGCTCACTTTTCGCGGAGATGTATATGAATTCAGAAAATCTCCTTCGATGCCATATATCGAAGAGCTGAAAGAATGGGGTGCCAATATATATGCATATGACCCGATATGTTCCGGCAAAGATGCCGAGAGGCTGGGGGTAGAATGGTCCCGCGGATATGAAAATATGGATGCCGTGGTTATAATGAACGATGCCGCGGAATTCCGGTCTCTCGATATCAGAGAACTCGAAAGAAAGATGAGGACGAAAGTGATTGTTGACGGGAGAGGCCTCATATCACGAAAAGATGCGGAACAGAGCGGTTTCACATATAGAGGCATAGGAAATGTGTAATCAGACATAAGCGTTCAAACTCGCTGTGTCGCACTGCTGGCGTACCTCGCTCATCATCCATTCGAAGGTCCGTTCTCATCAAAGATTCGCATGCTTTCCCTCACGGGCACATCTTCAAAATAAGGATTCACCGCTCTTGTCCTTTCAGTTATCTCCTTCGGTTCGTGGAACTGCATTATTTCATCTTCCGAAAGCTCGACATCTTTCGGGAATATCTTATCTGTTGTCAGGACTGCTATGAATTCTATGCCGGATTTCTCTGCGGCAACAGATAAGGCATAGGTTCCGACCTTGTTTATTATGCTGCCGCGGTAGAGCGCATCCGCACCGACCAGAACGGCATCCGGCTTTCCTTTTGCGGCCATCGAGATTCCGTACGCATCGGTTACCACCTCAGCGTTTCTTCCTTTCTTCACCAGCCTTTCCGCCATCATCGTCCCTTCCATCATCGGCCTGCTCTCCATGATATATATTCTGCCCTCGAAGTCCGAGAGAGCCATTTCCACAGCAGAACTGGAACTCATGGTGACCACACTTGCAATCCCTTTCTCTTTCATATACTGGGAGACCAGCCCGGAGGCCGTTTCGGTCCTTTTCCTCATCTCTCTCAAAAAATCATCCGGCTGCCCTCCATTAAGAAAGTGCCTTATGCAGCTGTGCAGAAGCGCCATCGGCCTGTGAGACTCGAGGACTTCCATAAGAGCCTCTTTAACTTCCCCGAACTGAGCCCCTGAACGCAGAGCGCTCCGAATGAATTCACAGGTATCCTCGGTTATCTTTGTGGAACCCGATGTCCTGTCATTCTTTATCTTCTCAAGGAGCATCTTCGTGGTCACGAAGCAAGAATTG
>CAZQEG010000116.1:0-2907 GCA_964591575.1 uncultured Thermoplasmata archaeon | reverse complement strand
CCGGAAGAATACGGCGATGGGAATGCGGAAGAACAGGAAGCCCCTGAAGAAGGAGGGGCGGGTGAAAGTCCCGAAGATGCGGAAAGCGAAGAAGAGGAAGAATACATATCCTAAGAACTTGAAAATGACCTGAAAGACCTTTAAAACCATTATTTTCTTTATTTTTCAATCCCAGAATCTCTTTGTTTTTGCGTAGTTTATCTCCGCCTCAAGTATGTCTCTCAGAAGTTCCCACTCATCCCTGTGATATCTGGAAAGTATGCGATTTGCCGTCTCAGGACCTATTCCCCTTCCTGCCAATACCACCGCTCCTTCATGTCCGTGGTACATTATTATCTCAGCGCTCTTCACGAGCCATCTCATCCTCTTCAATTCCTCGGGTTCAAGCTCTTTCTTTTTCATGAGTTCCTGAAATTCCTTCTGGTAGGGGCGAATCATGGCCAGCATCGCCGCACCGCAGCGATTGCACCTCATTCCTTTTTTCACATCCTTCACCTTTGCTCTCCACAGATTTCCGCAGTTCAGGCATAGAAGCCTTATCTCGGTTCTTTCAAGCCTTTCCCCGACATTTTTCAGTATCTCCCTGCTCGGCTTCGCAGGCATGACGGCACCGCCCTTCTGTCTGAGACCCATAACCCCTATATCGGAGAGCTTCGCCCGCAGAATCTCCATCTCTCCCTCCCTTATTCTTCTCAGGACCTCGGCGGAATGCCCGATATCCATATCCTTCCACATGGTCATCCTCATTGCCTCCTCGAACACAGGAGTCCCACGGTATGCCTCTATCAGGCGCTCTATCCTTATGCTGCGCATATCCGCACCCTTTGCAATTATTCCGAATTTTTTTGCGGCGTAAAGGAAGCGCCATTTGAAGGGTTCGGAGGATTTCAGAACGAGCCTCATCAGGGCTTCCATCGTGTCCGGGTCGATTCCCTTCAGGGTTTCTATGACATCAATGCCGCTTAGCGGAAAGGATGCTCGTATCATGATTCTGTACGGGTCTGCGCTCACATTCAGGCTCGCTCCGTATCTTGCCGACAGCATGGAACTTATCAGATGGGACAATGTCAGGTTCACATTCGTGCCAAAGCATGCATTTATGACTATGCTGTCCCCCTCTTCAACAACTATGCGCCTGTCAGTGGCAACGATTCCTCCGTCTTTCTCAACATTTTCAAGCCATTGAACATACCTGTCCGCAGAACTCATTTCCACGGGATATCCTCCGAAATCTCTTTCCCTTCTGAGTTTCCCCACCTCCACGGCAACATCGAAGGAAACCGGCAGGTCCTCTCCGCTCCACGAAGGGACATTTCCCACATCACCCACAGGCTCCGCAAGTATGCCGTCGTCATTCATTTCAACGACCCTCCATGCCCTGCCGCGGACTATGAAAACTGCGAACGGCTCTATATGCGAAGCAACGAACTTTTCATCGAGCTTTGCCACCCTTTTTCTGGTGCTCATGTCGATGACCCAGTATGAGCGCTCGTCGGATATCATAGATATATTATTATAAAAATAATTTCTCGAATTTCTTCCTCTGCTCAGCACATCACCTTTCTTCCATATCTGCCTTATACCTGCAAGCTGCTCCACAACGGCATCGAACTCCCCTCTTTCGAGGGTTTCAAAGGGATATGCCCCCCTCACGGTTTCGTATATATCGTCGGAGCTCACTTCTCTCTTTTCAACTACCATAGATATTATCTGGTTGGCAAGCACGCTCAGGGGATTTTTTCTCACGGAACCGGGTTCGACCTCCCCGTTCGCAGCCCTTCTAGCGATGACAGCCCCCTCTGCGAACTCATCTTCGTTCACCGCTATCACCGTGCCTCTGGGCATCGTTTCCATGCTGTGCCCGGACCTTCCCACCCTCTGCACCATTCTCGAGACGGAGCGGGGGGAGTTGAACTGAACCACCCTGTCAACCCTGCCGACATCTATGCCGAGTTCCAGAGACGATGTGCAGATGAGCGCCTTCAGCTCTCCGTTCTTGAATGCCGTTTCCGCCTCCACTCTGACATCCTTCGCAAGTGAGCCGTGGTGCAGCCCCATATCCCCGTATCCGATAAGAGAGTACTGAAGAGCAAGCTTCTCCCCTGTTTCCCGCGTGTTCACGAAGAACAGCGTGGCACGAGATTCTTCCACGGCCTTCCTTCCTCTTCGTATGCAGGCGGCCCACCCCCTCTCCGAGGAAAGCTCTGCTGCCAGCTTATCATCCTCCTTTGTAGGAAGAGGCAACTCGACATCTATGCTCATATCCCTTATTCCGGATACATCGATTATCTCGGCATCTCTGCCGGAGCCTGCCAGAAACCTGCCGACCTCCTCCGGTTCCCCGACCGTAGCGGAAAGACCGATTCTCTGGAACTCCCCGGCCACATGGGTGAGCCTTTCAAGAACAACGGACAACTGAGCCCCCCTTTCGTTATCTGCGAGCTCATGAATCTCATCCACTATGACATATCTCACATTTTTCAGCAGTTCCCGCAATTTGGAGCCCATAAGCATTATCTGGAGGGTTTCCGGCGTGGTTATCATCACATTCGGCGGTTCCTTTATGTGCATCCTGCGCTCCTTCTGCGTGGTATCCCCGTGTCTGACCGATACCCTCAGACCAAGCTCTCTTCCGAACTCTTTCAGTCGTTTCAGCATGTCCCTGTTGAGCGCTCTCAGAGGTGTTACATAAATCACGCCAATCCTTTTCTTATCGTCAATGAGTTTTGAAAACACAGGCAGCATCGCAGCCTCTGTCTTTCCCGTCCCGGTGGGGGCTATCAGGAGGACATTCTTTCCCGAAAGTATCGGCCCGAAGGCAGCGCTCTGCGCTTTCGTGGCTTCGAGGATACCGAGTTTACGGGCCGCATCTCTGACCGCAGGGTGAAGAATGGAGGATGGCACAGA
>CAZQEG010000115.1:0-2912 GCA_964591575.1 uncultured Thermoplasmata archaeon | reverse complement strand
GAGAGTTTCACGGAAAGTCATCTCCTTGGGATATTTAAGGATAGGGCTCGGTCACAGAGGCCTCAGGCCATCCTTCCGAACCGCAACTCCAAGCCCGTTCCCTTCGGTTCTCAGCCATCCGCCTTCAAAATAGATGCCGTTCGCAAGGTCCTTTTCGAGCATGAAATGCGAATCAAGGTCCGCATATCTTATCTCGGGGAATGCCATTGCAAGGTGGAGCGCCGCTGCAACGGTCAGAGAGGTCTCCCCCATGCATCCGACCATCAGGGACAGACCGCGCCTTATGGCGAGATCCCTAACCTTTACGGACCTTCGAATGCCTCCGAACTTCATGAGCTTTATGTTTATTCCATCGGCGATTCGGTTCTCAGCGATGTTCCTGACCGTTTCAATGCTCTTTGCGCTCTCATCCGCAAACACAGGGATTTTCGATTTCACACTTATTTCTTTCAGGGATTCGAGGGCATCCCATCTCACGGGCTGTTCAAAGAACTCATATCCGCGTTCGCTCAGAATCTCCGAGGCCTTTACGGACTCATCCGGCGTATATCCCTGATTCGCATCCGCCCAGAGGCGCACACCATCTCCGACGGCGTCCCGTACGGCCTTTATTCTCTTCATATCCTCCTTGAAATCCAGACCTATCTTCACTTTCAGCGCTCTGAAACCCTCATCCGCATATTCCACCGCTTTCTTCACGGTCTTTTCCGGGGTGTCTATTCCGAGGGTTATGTCCGTCATCACCCGCTCCCTCGGCTTCGTGTGGTATTTTTCGGAAAGGTATCGATAAAGGGGCATCTCCATGTATCGTGCGAACAGGTCGAAGACCGCTATGTCGAAGGCAGCCAGAGCAGAGGGATGCTTCCCTATGGCTTTCTCCGCCTCTTCTATTGCTTCCAGAGGCCCGTCGAATTCTATGCCCTCGAATTTTTTCATCGTTTTAAGAGCGCCCTCGATTCCTTCCAGAGTTTCTCCGGTAACTCTCGTGGGAGCGCCCGCACCCCATCCTTCCGCATCTTTTGATCTTATCCTCAGAACTATGTTTTTCACCGAAGACGAGGAACCGGTGGCTATTCTGAACACACCTTTTCTCGGCAGCTCAACGCCGTATACTTCTATTTTTTCCAGCCTTATCACGTTTTTTTCCCTCCTTTTTCACTTTATAGTATATCAGTGGATGGACCATCCAATCTTTCTTGCAGAGTTCGTCGGGATGGTAGCACAGCCCCTCGGACATAAGAACGCTGCATTTCTGGGGTGTGTATTCCACGCCCGTAAGTTCGCCGGATATATGCCTGACCTGATAGCGGGTTATCCCCTCATCGAAATCCGGAGATGCTGAGAATATCTTCACTATGTCATCCACGCTCATCCCCACCTTGTGCAGGAACGCGGTGAGGGCAAATCTTCCGCTGTGGGGCAGATTTATACCGCTCTGAGACATCGAAAGAAGGCGCTTCATGCAGGGAGGGAATTTCTCCACCTCAACCTTTCCGAGGTCGTCCAGAGAGTAGTTCTCATAGTAATCGTTGATAATGAAGGAAAGCAGCTTAACCGGCACGGAAAGCATATCGCAGAGACTGGTCGGGATGCGAAGCGGAAGCTCTTCCTCTATCCTCACCTGAAGGGCCTGCTGGAATGACCTGAATATGACCTCCATGTATTCCCGCTTTGCCTCCCCTTCCTTCCTTCTGAAGAAAACCATGCCCTCGCTGACATCCTGAAAAAGAAGTTTTTTCCTGCGGTCCTTCATCTGGGCCGTGTTCTTGACATAGCTTATGGCATCCATTGAGGCGCTCTCTTCGTCTATATCTATGTTGAGCCCGAATTCCTTTCCAATCTCTTTAAGAAAAGAATACCTCTCCCCGTTCTCGAAGTCGCTCTGGAGCGTGCGTCTCAGAAGCTCCCCTTCTTTCAGGGCATACCTGCGCACGAACCTTCTGTCCCCTACACACGAAACCACGATTCTTGCAAGAGGATAGGAGATTATCCTGTAAAAGAGGTCTTCTTCCGTCGAGGGCACGGAAAACGAGCTGCTGTTAGCATAGGTCTCCTTCGCATCCTCCGCCGCTTTCAGGACATCTGTCGGCTGCACCTCCGCTCCTCTGTAAATATCTTCCATAAGCATCCACAGGCGGTCCATTCTTCTGGGTACAAAGGCTATCTTACCGACAAACGCACCGAAGACACGGTTCCACGCATCCTGAAGTGCGTAGTTCTCGGGCGGCTCCACAGACACGATTTCCTCGATTTCCACCTTTCTCTCCCTTATATACGCCTTGGCTTGGCGGCTGAATGGGTATTTTGCCAGATAGGGGAGTTCCGCATTCATGGCCCCTCTTCGATTTTTACGAGCTCTATCTCGAAAATGAGCCTCTTTCCTGCCAGCGGGTGCCTGCCTTCGCTTCCATAGGCATACTCCGGTGGGATGGAAATCCTCCTTTTCTCGCCTATATCCATGCCAATCACGCCTTTTTCGAAGCCCTCTATCAGCATGCCCTCACCGACTCTGAAGCGCAGAGGCCCGTATTCTCTCTGCGCATCCAGAATCCCTGCCTTTTCAGCGACTGCTCTTACGGAGGAGTCGAACACGGAGCCATCTTCGAGCATTCCGATGTAGTTCACCTCCACGGTATCTCCGTTTTTAGCGACCACGACATCACCATATAGAGGATTGCCGCACCGTATAAAAGGGTTCCTCAGATTTCGGGGGGCCTCCCGGATGATGTGCCGGAGCGCCTTTTGGGCTTTCAGGTAACAAATCATAAACCGTTCGGTCGAGCTCCTGAGAAAGCGGATAGGCAAGTGTTTTATACCAAATCATAAATCGCCGCACTGCGCAGGCGTGATCTAGCTGGTTAGGATTAGGGCCTTCCAAGCCCTCTGCCCGGGTTCAAATCCCGGCGCCTGCA
>CAZQEG010000114.1:0-2919 GCA_964591575.1 uncultured Thermoplasmata archaeon | reverse complement strand
CCCTCAACCTCGCATCGGCGCTCTCCGGCCTTCTTCCGATAGCCGCGGCATACTTCGCCACAAAGGACCTTTACGGAGGGAAAAAAGGCCTGGCAGTTGCGGCAATAATAGCGGTCGAGCCCATAAGCACCGCAATGGGCGGCATCGGATTCTCCGAGAATTTCGTGAATTTCTTTTTCATCCTCACCATGTGGGCAATACTGCGCTCACTGAAGGATGAGAGATATATCCTCTGGGCCGGACTTTTCGCAGGTCTGGGCTACCTGACGAAGAGCAGCATGGGCTGGTTCTTCATAATCGCCGGCCTTGCTGGTTTTATGTGGCGCTTCTACTATGTGAAATTCGCAGTGTTCAGGGACCGGTATTATCTGGCAGCCATAGGGATATTTGGCTCTTTTTTCTCGATATGGGCGCTGAGGGACATCGCAAGGTTCTGGGACGGCACATTCATTGGCCTTTTCAGCGCATGGCAGACCAGCGCCTACACATCCTATGTCTTCGCTACGGCCGTGTCCAAGCCGTCAGAGCTCATCTACGCACTTTTCATGCGTCTGATATTCTTCTTCATCATATTCCTCGGAAGCTCGGTATTCTGGCTTAAAGAGCTCAAAAAAGCCCCGAAGCTGGAAGAGGAGAACAGCGCTCTGTTCCTTTCGATATTCCTCATCTATTTCCTTTCGTGGATCATATCCTCGATGTTCTGGGTGGTGGAGCGCTACCCGATGTTCTGGGCGCTCAACGCAAGATACATCATACCCTCGTTCGTACCGCTTTTCTGGCTCGTCTTCAGATACCATGACTTCGAATCTCACGAATTCAGGATGAAACTCACAGCCACATTGGCTGTTGCCGTCATTCTTACGGTCTCCATATCCACACCCATGCTTTTCAATCAGCAGAGAGCGGACATTCAGGCACTCGAAGACCTCAGAGACATGGCAAAGAACGGAGACAGGGTATATGTCAGAGGATTCCATGCATACGAGGCATACCTGTACCTCAACGACATGAATGTAAGCGTAGACATATATATAAACAACTCCGACAGGTTCATACTCAGCGGATGGATATCCGAGAATTACAGCGCTCTGGGGTACCATCTCGTGAAGGAGTACCGGGCGGGAAAAGGGGATCCTCTGAGGTTCTCATGGGAATGCAATCTGTGGGAAAGAAACTGGTAAATGGTTTAGAGATTGGCCAACTCCTCGTAGTCGTACATTCTGGTGCCTTCTCCGAAGCAGTAATGCACCGTCTGGAAGCCCTCTTTGAAGGCTTTGACCTCTGCCCCGACCTTTGCCGGCTCTTCCTTGTCTATAACGACCTTCTTCATGAAGTCTGCGACATCCTGCATATCATTTTCCTTCATTCCTATGCGTGTGAGTTCCTGAGTTCCGAGCCTCAGTCCGCTTGGGTCCAGAGCAGTGCTGACATCATCCCACGGTAGCAGGTTCTTGTTGACTATTATGTTGGCCTTCTCCAGCGCTTCGGATGCGAATTTCCCACCTCCGTGCTCCCTCACATCAACGACGAGGGTGTGAGACTCGGTGAACCCTTTCTTTTCAGCAAGCACGGCAAAGCCTCTTTCATATAGGGCCTGGCCGAGCGCCTTCGAGTTCCTTATTATCTGGTCGGCATATCTTTCGCCGAATTTCAGATGCTCCGCAAGCGCTACGCCGAGAGCGGCCATAGCATTCAGATGGTGATTGCTGAGCACTCCGGGGAACACCCCGTATATCAGCTTGTTTTTGGTCTTTTCATCCCTCGGATTTGCAACTATCATCCCGTGCTGCGGCCCGGGTAAGGTCTTGTGCGTGCTCATGGTCATGACTTCCACACCTTCCCGAAGAGGGTCCTGGAATTTTCCTCCTGCGATAAGGCCTGCCACGTGTGCGGCATCGTACCAGACATGGGAGCCAGCCTCTTCGAACGCATCCCTGAATTCTTTCAGAGGGGTGGGAAAGAGGTAGACCGACTGTCCGAAGAGAGCGAGCTTCGGTTTTGTCTCCTTTATCACCCTGATAGTCCCATCTATGTCGAGGTTCATCTCGTCCACATCGAAGGGATATTCCACCGGTTCGAGGCCTCTGAAACCAACGGCGCCGAACTTTGCGCTGCTTATGTGAGCTCCCGCAGACACACCGGGAACCGTTATCCTGTCTCCGGGTTTGGTCAGAGCGAAAAGGACGCCCATGTTCGCATTTGTGCCTGATATCGGCCTTACATCCGCATATTCCGACCTGAAGAGCTTCTTTGCGAGTTCCTGCGCCTTGAGCTCTATAAGGTCTACGAACTCATTTCCCTGATAATATCTGGCACCGGGCAGTCCTTCGGCATATCGGTTGTGCAGGTCGGTAACCATCATTTCCCTTGCGAGTGGGCTCAGCAGGTTCTCCGAGGCAATCATCGGAATCGAATTCCGGAAGAGCTCCGTGTGCTTTTTTGCCATTTCCCTGATATAGAGAGCTTCATCGAGCATCATATCACCGTAGCCACATAAGCAGGCCATTTAAAAAGGATTCTACGGAAAAGGCATGCGGCTACAAAAAAAGTGGAGGAGGGGTTTCATCATGCGGGGAGAGGGCCGTGAGGTGAGTAATACTTCACAGGATGGTAGGAGCGGTATCCTTTCCTGCTCATCCTTTCATCGAGCATGAACACATCCACTATTATCTTGAAAGCCATCAGCAGGCCTATCGTCAGCGAAAGATATGCCGCAACCTGTATGTTCAACCCGCCCATGGAATACATCTGTATCACGGCGGCCATGGAGGCATATCCGAGGGCCCCATATCCGAGCAGGTTGGATCCGTAGTCGATCAGTGGATGTTTCGTTTCTGTCACCACACATATCTCTGCGCTCATCCCTTATTTAAGCTCGGAAGCGGTTATATGTTCGGATTATTGATAATGAAAGAGAAA
>CAZQEG010000113.1:0-2963 GCA_964591575.1 uncultured Thermoplasmata archaeon | reverse complement strand
AGCCCGACAGCGTTCAGAATTCCGTGCTCCAGCTGAACGACTGCGGGATTTCCATAGCCCTCTCTCGGTTCTCTTCCGATGGATTTCGTTACAACGGCACCTGCCTGCTTCCCTATCTCTGCCATCGTGGAACCGGCCTCATCGAGTATTCCTGAGGCGAGTATCAGGGGGTTTTTGAGATTCAAGTCCGCTATGGTTGTATTAAGCATATGCTCAGGATAGATGGCAGGCGGTTATAATGCTTTTGCGGCCGGCTGCTTCAGCATGTTCAACACCATGTCCCGGTATCTCCCAGCATTCACCGCAGGTATCTTTCCCTGTGCGAAATCCGGCCGTCCTCCTCCCTTGCCGCCCACCTTTTCGGAGCTATCTTTCAGCAATTTTCCGCAGTCGATGTCCACTCCTTTCCCGCGGGATACCATCACCGTCCCGTCTGTGCCGATGAGGACCCCGAGCATGTTCTCTCTCTTCGCTATCTCCATGGACAGCGCCTTTATCTCATCCCGGTCTTTGTCCGTCACGAGCACCGCTATTTTGGTCCCGTCTCTCTCGAATGCGGAGCGCTCCACGTCCATCATCTCCGCCATGGCGGCATACTTTGAAAGCTCCTCAACCTTCTTTTTGTATCCCTTCCATTCCTCGAAGAACTTTCTGGCAACATTCGGCAGGTCCCGCGGAAGCACGGAGAATATCGATGCGCTCTCCTTCAACTGTAGCTCCATTTCCTGAATCCTGTCCACCGCATGCATGCCGGCGCTGTAAACAAGCCTTTCAACTCCATCCTGCACGCTTTCTCTCCTTATGAGCTTTATCGGCCCGATTTCAAGGGTATTGGAAACATGGGTTCCTGCGCACGCCTCGATATCAATACCCTGCACCTGCACCACCCTTATTGTCTTTGAAAACGGGACTCCGCCCTGATAGAGCTGAAAACCGTATTTTTTCTCGGCCTCGTTTCTGGGCAGGACCTCCTTTGTAACGGAATGCGCCTCGAGAACAATCTCGTTTGCCCTGCGCTCTATTTTCCTCAGGTCCTCATCCGTTATTGAGCGGTAATGAGTTATATCGACCCTGGCGCTCTCCACATATTTCTGCGCCCCCCACTGCCAGATATGCTTTCCGAAGAGCTCGCGGGCCGCTGCAACGACGATATGAGTTGCGGTGTGATGCCTCATTAAGGAATAGCGGCGCTCCCAGTCTATCTTTCCGTGAACGCTAGCGCCTTCGGGAGGTGCTTCTCCCTCTGTGATGTGCACTATGACCCCATCGTATTTCCGAACGTCCTTTATCCCGTACTCCTTATCGCCATACAAGAGAACTCCGTGGTCCGCAGGCTGGCCGCCCCCTTCGGGGTAGAAGAGCGTTCTATCCAGAACGACCTCTCCGTTCCTTGAATAGATGACCTTTGCGTCGAACTCTTTTGCGTGCTCGTCATCGTAGTAAAGCGGATATGTCTTCGGCAGGTCGTAATGCCTTTTCTCTCTCTTTTTGAGCTTTCTTTCCTCCTGATGTCTTCCGGCAACGAGAGATGAGAAGTTCTCGGGAATATCTGCTGTTATGCCCTGCTTTTCCGCTATCCTTTTTACGGTCGAAGGGTGCAGGCCGTGGGAGTCGTAGAGTTCTATCAGGGTTTCGGTGTCTATCTCTTTCATTCCCTTTTTGACAAGGTTTTTGACTATATTCTCGCCTTTTTTCTGCGTCTCCCCGTACCTCTCCGTTTCGAGTTCGAGAACATCTTTCAGATAGGAATCGGGCATAGAGCCCATTATGCCGTCGAATATGTGCCTCTGCTTTATCACCAGTTCGTGGAGCGGTATATCGAGATGCGCCTCTTCCATTATGCGGAGCGCTCTCCTTATGAGCAAGCGCAGAAGATAGCCCGCCTTAACATTGGACGGCACTGCTCCATCCGTGAGCATCAGAGCTATCGTTTTGGCATGGTCCGCAAGGGCATATGCTCTTTCGAGGGGTTCTATTATCCTTTTGTACTCTTCAAGGCTTACATCTATTCCCCTCTCTTTCATCGCTTTGACTATCTTCATCCTCTGTTCATCGAGTTTTCCAAGATCAATGTCCATGAGCCCGCCCATTATCGAATGAGCCTCCAGAATCTTCCTGTACCTGTCATCATCGAGCCTGTGCTCTATTCCGAGCTTTTCGAATATCCACGGGAGAAATTTCGGGAATACGGTTTCGTATACCGTGGGCGTGGCCTGAGATATCCATGCCAGCCTTTCCAGACCGTAGCCGGTATCGACAACCTTTATCGGCATGGAGGCATATCTTTTTCCCTCGAACTCGAAATCTCCATCATCGCTCTCTTTCATGGACATGAATACCAAGGTTGCGACTTCCAGTCCGCCTACCATCACCTCCAGAGAAGGCCCTGCATTTCCTCCGCCCGCCCATGGATGCTCCTTGTAGGTTACCGCATTTTCATCGATTCCGAGTTCTTCGGTAAGGAACTCATGGCAGAGCGCAACCGTTTTCTCCTTCCAGTAAATCTCTTTATCGGGGTAATTGAATGCATGATGCCCGAGCATCTCGAACGATGACAGGTGTTTTCCCGTGCGCCCCACAGAATCGAGGTCCGTGAGCCTTATGGAGGGCTGGGATATAACGAGCGGATTTGCGGGAGGGTCCACCAGTCCGGATGTAACATGGGGCTGAAAATCATATATCGAAGCGTTCACCAGAAAAACATCCTCCCTCCATCTCGCCAGCACAGGATATCTTTTGAGTATTGTGTGCCCGTGCCTTTCAAAGAATTTGAGGAAAGCGGAGCGCATCTCATCCATGCCGTATCTCTTCTTAACCGGAGAACTGCCTATGAACGAATATTCCACGCATGGAGTGTCCCCGCATCTTTCCTGCTCCGGGTTCTTTGTCCAGAAATATCCTCCGCAAACCGGGCACTGCTTTCTCACGAAGCCGTTTTCTCTGAAGAATTTCAGTCGGTACTC
>CAZQEG010000112.1:0-2981 GCA_964591575.1 uncultured Thermoplasmata archaeon | reverse complement strand
CTGAGCCTTTGAAGTATTCCGTGCCCGCCAAAATCATCCATAAGAGGTGCGTATGCTATTCCATCCTTAACCGGAACCTCATCTGCAAGCCGCTCGTCTATGACGGACATATCCGACCTGACAAGCCTCCACACAGGGCCTTCGATGTCGTTTAAAAGCCCCGAAATCGCTCTTGCGGCTCTCACATCGCCGAGAGCGCTCGCAACCGATCTCAGAGTAGCTATCTTTCCCTCCGGTATTCCGGCTACGATTGCCTCCAGCTCTTTACGGAACTCTAGCCCATAATCTTCCATATCCGCTCCTTCCATGCGGAGTATGCGCTCTCCAACTCCACATCGGCCAGAAGATGCTCGAAATCGGAGATGCCTATGTGCCTGCCTCCGACCCTGCCTATCCTCAATGCTGAAGGCACAACCCTCTCGAAATCATCCGCATGTCCCTCCGGAACCTCGGCAATCCACCTCGACGGGCTTTCGGAAAAGAGCTTGATGTCCGCCCTCGCAGAGCTTATTCTGCCTATGTCTATGTCCGCACCGATGTTACCGCCGAAACACATCTCCGCAACCGCTACTGCGATTCCTCCTTCTCCTATGTCGTGAATGGAAAGCACATAACCCTCTCTTACGGCGTTGAGAAGCATATTTCCGTTATTTTTCAGAGCCGAAGCGTCCACGTGCGGAACAACCCCGCTGCTCCCTCCGGCCATCTCATAATACAGGCTGCCTCCCATCTCCGGATGGGTCTCCCCGACAATATAGATTCTGCTGTTCTCCCTCTTGAATGCGGAGCTCACCGAATTTCTTATGTCCTCGGATATTCCGACTCCCATTATCGTCGGTGTCGGCGGTATACTGCCCGCCGGGCTCTCGTTGTAGAAACTGACATTTCCGGATGCGTACGGTATCCCAAGGGCTTTGCCTGCCTCTCCCAGTGCCTTCACGGATTCCCTGAACTCCCAGAATCTCCGGGGTTTCTCCGGGTTCCCGAAGTTGAGACAGTCCGAGAAAGAGTGAGGAAGAGCGCCTACCGAGATGAGAGAGCGATATGCTTCATCCACAGCATTCCAGGCGCCCATATACGGGTCTATTAGGGACATTCTCGGAGCCGCACCCACGGATATTGCCAGGCCTCTCCATATGCCTTCGACTGGCTTTATCAGGGCCGCATCTCCGTGCGTCTCATGGCCCGGCACACCCTGAAGCGGCGGGAGCGCCGTGGAACCCCTGACCTGATGGTCGTACTGCCTTATCACCCACTCCTTTGAGGCTATATTGAAGCTCGAAAGTAGCATGAGTATGGTTTCCTCATAGTTCTCCGGTTCGGGAGGTATAAGTTCTTCGAAACTCTTTTTCGGTTTCGCATACCTTCTTCTGTATATCGGACCTGCTGTGTAGAAATTGAGGTCAAGGTGGATGACTGTGATATCCCGGTATTTTACCCTTATCTCGCTTCCTTTCACCGCCTTTCCTATCGGGTTCGCTAGGACATCCCACTTGTCGAATATTTTCAACACCTCTTCCGCATTCTCGGGGCTGACAGAAAGCATCATCCTCTCCTGACTCTCCGATATCCATATCTCCCACGGCTTCATGTCATCTTCTTTGAGAGGTACGCCGTCGAGTTCCACATCGGCGCCCAGTCCGGCAGCCAGAGCCATCTCGCCCACACAGCTCGACAGCCCCCCTCCTCCGAGGTCCTTCATTCCCTCCACAAGCCCCATCTCGTTCGCCTCGAAGCACGCATGAAAAAGAGGTTCCTCTGTTATCGGGTCCCCCAGTTGAACGGCTCCGCGGGACTCCTCCTCCGAGCCTTCGTCCAGCGTAAGCGATGCAAAGGTTACCCCGTGTATTCCGTCCCTGCCTGTCCTTCCCCCGGCGAGTATGAAGATATCTCCCTCCTTTCCCGCCCTGCTGTGCACTATCCTGTCTTTTCGCACAATCCCCACGGAACCGACATTTACAAGTGGATTTCCCGTGTATCTTCTATGAAAATAGGTTGCTCCGGCAACGGTCGGTATCCCCATCCTGTTGCCATAGTCCCTTATCCCTGCCACAACCCCGGAAAACAGGTACCTCGGATGTTTGACTCCTTTCGGTATGGCGGAATAATCGCTCTCCGGCTCGCCGAAGAATATCGGGTCGACGAGAGCTACGGGCTGGGCACCCATGCATGCGATGTCCCTGAGTATTCCTCCGACACCGGTTGCTGCCCCACCATACGGCTCTATGGCCGAAGGATGATTATGCGATTCTATCGCCACGGCATAAGCGTGTTCCTCGTCGAATACCATGAGACCGGCGTCCTCGTTGGCTATGAATTCCTCGTTCTTCAGCGGGAAGATGAACTCCTTGAGGAGCGCTCTGGAGCTCTTGTAACACGAATGCTCGGACCATGCCTGACCGATTGCCTGAAGCTCCGCATCCGTCGGATTCCTTCCCATCTTTTCAAAATAATCCCTGACCTTCTTCATTTCTTCCACGGAGAGAGCGAGCCCCATGCCCTCGCTTATCTCTCTGAGCTCTTCATCACCGGCTCCGTGAAGCCTGACCTCATAGAGCTCGAAAGGAGCGTCCTTTCTGATATATCTGTCCATCTCAGTCCCTCTTGATCTCCACGCCGTACTTGTGTATCACCGGGTTCGCAAGCAGCTTTTTGCACATCTCCTTTCCTATTTTGAGGGCCTTTTCCTCGCTGTCCTCGCTGACATCTATCTCGAATATCTTCACGGTTCTGACTCCGTTCACATGAAAGCCGAGAAGCTGGAGGGCTTTTCTGGTGTTCTCTCCTTCCGGGTCCGCAACGCCCTTTTTCAGCTCTATTCTGACCTCAAGAATCGTCATATTCATGCCTACACACGGGATGGTTTTAAGGGTATCGCCCGTCGAATCTGGAAGCGCCGCAATGACAGTGCCCTAAATTTTGGTCATATCCACGAACCTACTGGCTCCCAGAGAGCCAGCCCGAATGATTTTCTTACACTA
>CAZQEG010000111.1:0-3110 GCA_964591575.1 uncultured Thermoplasmata archaeon | reverse complement strand
GAGAAAAAGACGGCCCTGATGTTCATAAACGCAGCCAAGAACGGTGCGAGGATTGCCGGCGCTTCCCGTGATGTCTACAGGAAGATGGCTGAATACGGGAAATACATGGGACTTGCCTTCCAGATATGGGACGACTTCCTCGACCTGAGAGCAAATGAAAAGGAGTTAGGCAAACCCGTTGGCAGCGACATAAGGAACGGAAAGAAGACGCTGATGGTCGTCTATGCCCTCGAAAGACTGGAGGGGCAGGATAGAGAGAGATTCCTCGGGATACTCGGGAACGAAAAGGCAAGCGATGAAGAGGTGAAGGAAGCCATAGCTCTCATGGACAAGGTAAATGCGCTCCGCGATGCCGAGGCCCTTGCTCTGGATTATGCGGAAAGGGCAAAGAGAGCGCTGGATGTTCTGAAAGAATCCGAAGAGAAGGATGCCATGCTCGACCTCGTGGACTATGTGATAAGGAGGAGGCTCTGATGGGTGAAAGGAGCAGTGTCTACAGACCTGCTCTTATAATGGCGCTGAGCTTTCTGATAACGCAGTTCCTCGCACTTGCGATAATCCCTCTTTACCCCCCGGATTACAGGGCGTTTCAGGATGTGAACAACCCTCTGAACCCGATCTACTACATCCTCCTGATAATAGCAATGACGGCGGTCATGCTGTGGCTTGCGAAAAAGAACCTCGATGTTCTCATACAGTACTTTATGATATTCACGGTGTGGATGACAGTGCTCTTCGTGCTTTATCCCGTGATATTCTTCCTGTTTCCGTTCTATCCCTTCATGTTCGGACAGCTGGTCGATATACCCTTTTCCATCACGCTTGCGCTCGCTACCCTGATTTCGGGCGCTCTCTACATAAAACCGGAATGGTATGTGATAGACATTGCCGGCATAATCATGGGCTCCGGAATAATAGCTATTTTCGGGCTTTCCTTCGGAATCCTTCCGACACTGGTGCTCCTGATAATCATGGCGGTATACGACTTCATCTCGGTATACAGGACAAAGCACATGCTGGACCTCGCTGACACCGTGCTCGAAACAAAGCTTCCGATAATAATGGTCGCTCCTAGAAAGTCAAAATATTCCTTCGTAGAGGACACGGTGAAGATACGCAAAGATACGGGAGGAAAGGGGGAAAGAGATGCCATGTTCATGGGTCTCGGCGATATCATAATACCCGGGATACTGCCGGCGTCGATACTCCTGAACTCCGGCGCACCGGCAAACACGGCCCTGTATATGGCGGTATCTGCGATTTTCGGGGGTATTGCGGGATATCTTCTCCTGCTTCACTTCGTTTTCAAAGGGAAAGCACACGCAGGTCTTCCTTTCCTGAACACAGGGACAATCCTTGGATATATCATATCTTCATACCTTCTGACAGGTAACGCTCTTTACGGAGTTGTCTGGGGGTGGTGAATGAAGGAAAAAGTGGAGCGCAGATATGACCGGTTCAGCCTTTTCTACGATTTTCTCGACACATTCCCGGGGCTCGGCAGAGCGGAAGAGAGGTGGAGGCGGCATGCGATAGAGCTTCTGAAGATAGATAACGGAAACACCGTTCTGGACATAGCAACGGGCACGGGGCTCATACTCCCGTGGCTGGCAGAAAAGAACCCGAAAGGTGAGGTCATAGGAATAGACATATCCAGAGAGATGCTCCGCAGGGCTGAGAAAAGGATAAAGAGCTCGGGAATGAATAATTTCACCATCATAAGAGGCGATGTCGAGAGGCTTCCTTTCAGGGATTCGAGCATAGACCGCATTATAAGCACCTTCTCTCTCACAACAATACCGGGCTACAAGGAGTCGATGGATGAGATGCTTCGGGTGATGAAATCCGAGGGGCGAGGCGTTATACTCGATACCGGAAGGCCGAAAAAAGCGTGGGCGAGGTTAATACACCTCCTTATAACCCCTGTGGCGAGAATATTCGGAAGAACGCATTTTGAGAGGGACATAGAGCCATATCTTGCAAATAGGGCAAAGATAATAGACAGGAGCGAATTCTACGGCGGCATGGTATATGCGCTCGAATTTCAGAAGGTGAAAAAATGAACCTTCAGGAGCTTGTCCGAAGTATGCGCCCTTCCGAAGAGAGAGAGACCGACGACAGCAGGCCGATAGCCATGTGGACCGAGAAGGATGTTGCAAAAGGAGAGGTTGTGGATGCTTTTGTCCTGATACTCAGAACGAGAGGGTGCTACTGGGCGCTCCAATCCGGCTGTACCATGTGCGGGTACATAAATGACGCAAGGAGAAGGCCTGTGAAGGATGGAGACATGCGAAACCAGCTCGAAATGGCCCTCAAAAGATACGGGGGGGAAAGGGTGGTCAAGATATTCACATCCGGAAGCTTTCTCGACCCGAACGAAATAAGCCCTGGGCTGCAGAAGGAGATAATACGCTCGTTCTCCGCTGCGGACCGCCTGATAGTCGAGTCTCTGCCGGAGTTTGTGATTCCGGGAATACTCGGGCCTCTGAAACAGGACAACCTGGAGATTGCCATAGGCCTTGAGAGTGCGAGCGATGAGGTCCTGGAAAAATGCGTTAACAAGAGCTTCAGGGTGAAGGACTATGTACGGGCGGCCGAATTCCTACGAAAAGAGGGCGTACCCCTGAAAACATACCTTCTTCTGAAACCCCCTTTCATGACGGAGAAAGAAGCAATAGAGGACGCAGTTAAATCGATAATCTTCGCATCGAAGTATTCATCGGAGATATCCCTGAATCCGATAAACATTCAGAGCCATACCTTGGTGGATTACCTGTGGAGAAGAAGAGAATACAGAGCGCCGTGGCTCTGGTCCGTGGTGGAGGTCCTTAAAAGGGCAAAACCCCGGATAGGGGATGTCAGGCTGGTCTCGTGGCCCACCGCCGGAGGAACGAGAAGGGGAGCGCACAACTGCGGAAAATGCGACAAAAAGGTAATAAAGGCAATAGAGGGCTTTTCACTGCATCAGGATCTTTCGATATTCGAAGGCCTGACATGCGATTGCATGGAAGAATGGAAAGACACGATGAAAATTCAGGAAATCATGAGATTTCCGGAGATTGAGACCTGAGGAGGAATAAAATGAAAACGGATGAAATAATCGGCATAGC
>CAZQEG010000110.1:0-3120 GCA_964591575.1 uncultured Thermoplasmata archaeon | reverse complement strand
ATCACAACCATTTCTTCAGCCCCCCTATGCTGTTAACGGCTGCCATCTGGTTTCCGGATCCGTCGAAGAGTATCACGGTGGGTGTTCCTATCACATCGAACTTATTGGCAAGCTCGTATCCTTCGGGGTCGTCAACATTGTATCTCTCTCCCGGGATATCCACATATTTGTCCAGATACATCCTCACGGACGGGCAGTGGGGGCAGTGAGTGGCCCAGAAGAAGATATATTTCGAGGGGCTGTCACCCATTGATGTCGGCGGGGATATCGGAGTGGTCTCCGCTGCAACCTCACCTCCTTCCGAAGGTGTGGAAGAGGACATTATCGGCGTTGTTTCGGTTTCTTTCTTCTCTTCGTGCTTTTCTGGGATATTCAACGAGGGTCTTATTCCGTTCTTGGTAACATCGAACTCAAGTCTCTCTTTGAACTCCTCCTTCTTTCCTTTGTTCCAGTTCTTCACCGGTCTGAAATAGCCAACCACCCGGGAGTAAACCTCAGTAGGCTCCCCGCACTTGGGGCATGTGAAATGCTCACCGGCTATGTATCCGTGCTTTTTGCATATGGAAAATGTCGGCGTTATTGTGTAATAAGGAAGGCGGTAGTTCTCTGCGATTCTTCTCACGAGAAGCTTGCATGATTCCGGATTGTCCAGTTCCTCTCCGAGGAAGCCATGCAAGACGGTTCCGCCGGTGTAGAGCGTCTGAAGGTCTTCCTGAAGGTCAAGAGCCTCAAAGATATCATCTGTGTATCCCACAGGAAGCTGCGTGGAATTCGTATAGTACGGCTCGTCCTCTCCGGCTGTGATTATATCCGGGTACTTCTTCTTGTCTATTCTGGCAAGCCTGTATGAGGTTCCTTCGGCGGGTGTTGCTTCGAGGTTATATATATGTCCGGTCGATTCCTGGAACTGAGTCAGTTTGTCCCTCATGAAATTCAGGACATCAACGGCAAATTTCTTTCCCTCCTCGCTTCCGATGTCCTTGCCCATGAAGTTTAGGAGCGCTTCGTTCATCCCGACAGGCCCTATCGTCGAGAAATGGTTGTTCATCGTGCCGAGATATCTCTTTGTATAAGGCAGAAGTCCGTTTTCCATGTTTCTCTCCACGAGCTTCCTCTTTATCTCAAGGGATTCCTTCGCCATGTCCATGAGCTTTGATACTCTTTCGAAGAACTCCTCCTTTGTCTTGGATAGGTACCCTATTCTAGGCATATTGAGCGTTACAACTCCTATGGAGCCGGTGCATTCCCCGGAGCCGAACAGCCCTCCCGTCTTTGCCCTGAGCTCTTTGAGATTCAGCTGAAGTCTGCAGCACATGGAGCGCACGTCTCCCGGATTCAGTTCGCTGTTTATGAAGTTCTGGAAGTACGGAAGACCATATTTCGCCGTCATCTTAAAAAGAAGGTTTGAGTTCTCGCTGTCCCAGTTGAAATCCTTGGTTATGTTATATGTGGGTATGGGAAATGTGAACGGCCTGCCATCTGCATCTCCGCCCATCATCACCTCGATAAATGCCTTGTTGATTACATCCATCTCCTTCTGGAGGTCTCCGTAGGTGAAATCCGCAAGCTGTCCGCCGACTATTGCAGGTTCGTCCTTCATATCCTCCGGAACGACCCAATCAAGGGTTAGATTGGTAAAAGGCGTCTGACCGCCCCACCTGCTAGCCACATTCAGGCTGAACACGAACTGCTGTATTGCCTGCTTCACCTCTCTGTATGAGAGTTTGTCCACCCTGACGAAGGGTGCCAGATATGTGTCAAAAGAGGAAAACGCCATGGCGCCGGCCCATTCGTTCTGAAGCGTCCCAAGGAAATTCACCATCTGGCCGAGAGCTGTTTCAAGATGCTTGGGAGGGGAAGATGCGACCTTTCCTTCCACACCGTTGAAGCCCTCCGTAAGAAGCTGCTTGATGCTCCATCCGGCGCAGTATCCCGCTATCCCCATCGAAAGGTCATGGATATGGAAATCTCCGTTCCTGTGCGCATCGGATATCTCTTTCGGATATACCTTTGTGAGGACATAATTCGCAACAACCGAACCTGCGGCATGCATGAGAAGCCCCGAGAGAGAGTAGTCGGAATTGCTGTTCTCATTCACCCTCCAGTCCACCTGATTGATATACCCGTCCATCACCTTATCGACTTCTAGCATGGTTTCCTTCAGCTTTCTGGTATCTTCCCTCTGCTTTCTGTACAGGATATACGCTTTCGCCACTTTGCTGAAGTTCTCCTCTATCAGAGTTGATTCCACAAGGTCCTGTATATCCTCTATCTCGGGAACGTCCCCTTCGAACCTCTTTTCCAGCTTCTCTGTTACCTTATCAGAGAGGCTCTTCGAGAGCAATTTAGCTGTCTCAGCCATATACCCCTTTGCAAGGAAGGCTTTGTTTATCGCTTCCGTTATCTTTTCCTGTTCGAAGTCCACGATTTTTCCGTCTCTTTTCCGTATTTTTTCCAGTGTCATCTATCTTCCTCCATATTTCTCTTTTATCAGATTCTTTATCTCTTCCTGAAAGGTCTCCACATCTGCGAACTCGCGATAGACCGAGGCAAACCGTATGTATGCCACCTTGTCGAGATTCCTCAGTTTGTCCATGACCATCTCGCCAATCTCTATACTGGGCACCTCTATGGATTCCCTGTTCCTCAGTTCGCGCTCTATCTCCTGCACCGCTATCTCTATATCCTCTCTGTTTATCGGCCTTTTTTCGCAGGCTTTCAGCATGCCTTTTTTGAGTTTTTCCGGGTCGAACTCCTCCTTTTCTCCGTTCTTTTTTATCACTATCAGGGGAGCTATCTCCACCCTTTCATAGGTGGTGAATCTCTTTCCGCAGTTCAGGCACTCTCTTCTCCTGCGTATGGCTTCCATATCCTCCGAATAGCGTGAATCGACCACGCGTGTCTCCAGACTTCCACAGTACGGGCACTTCATCCATATACCTCGTTCTATCCTTTATCTTGTGTCTTCGGACTCATTCAGGTACAATATGTAGTATGTCATAAGGGTATATAAGGATTGCGGAGGAGTCATGAAAAGCCATCGCATATTCATAATCCAATTTTCTTGCGTGAAATTTTCATATTTTCAATCAAGGTTCTCTTTCCGGTCCTTGCAGCTAT
>CAZQEG010000109.1:0-3142 GCA_964591575.1 uncultured Thermoplasmata archaeon | reverse complement strand
AACTGAGAAAGGAAAAGGGTTTCAGAATACCGGAGGCTCTTCGTCCATCGGGTTCTCCTGCGGATAAGCCGGTGCCTCTTTCGGGGGAAAGCCTTCAGTCTGCGGCGGCCTTTTCCTCTTTCTGAGTGCAATGATGGATACTACGACCGCAGCTGCAATGGCCGCACCTATGAGTATGAAGAAAAGAGTACTGCCGAAGAAATCCTGCGGTGCACTGCCTTTCATCTCCTGCTCGGTGGCACTTATTTTACTGCTGGCATCGCTGTAGTCCATATAACTCAGCGTGCTGTCTTTCTTCAGGTCGCTCATCGAGGATGCGATGGCACCGAAGCTTGCGTACATCCCAGAGTTCTGCATTCCCGGGGCCGCAGGCATTATATTGTTCTCGGAAGCTTCCGCATATATTCCCGCTATGAATCCTTTGTCGGGCGAATACAGGAGATAAATCTGAGGAGGAGCGCAGAAATCGCAGTTCGGAACCTGCTGAATCTTGTAAACCGTTATCGGGTTCCCGTTCTCGTCGTTTATCTGCATGGTCCCATTGCATTTCAGCCCCATATTCGTCTCTTCGTTCATGTTTATCTCTCCGTTGTTGAAATCCGGGCTGTATGTGTTCATCTTCTCTATCTTAATCGGGAAGCTCTGCCCTGTTCCCATGGTCATCATGCTCTCTACCATCGGAGGAAGGCCGCTCACATCTATGGTCCCGGAATATGTGCCGGTAATGTTCACATCGCTGCTGACATTCCATTCGCTTCCGTCACTGAGAGGGAAGTCTATGAACACTGCCGGAGGGCTGTAATCGATACTGAGGTCGAGATTAAGCGTCTGCTCCGCCTTTATTTCGGTGTCTTCATAGGATAATGTGTGGGAAGACATTATCGGGGAGTAGGTTGGAGAACCTTCGCTGTAATTATCGTAAGAGTAGTCCGGCATCCCCATGCTAAGCATCGAATATCCGAATACCCCGTATTCGTCTACGGAGGGCAGGTTCTTTCCGTTGAAGTCCATCTCGAACTTCTCTTCGAGGCTCAGTGTCACGCTCCGAACTCCCATGCTGTCTTTTTCCACGATGATGTCTCCCGAACCCAGAACATAGAGATTCATGGAAATATGCGCTTCCATCTGCCTCACGGACTTCTGAGCGCTCATAAAGCTCTCCGAAGTATATGTACCGGGTTCCGGCATCATGGCGGATACATAGTAATCTTCCCGAGCTTTGTTCTTGACTGCCAGTGAATAATGAAGGGTGTATTCGGTATTCGAGACATCGGTTACCTCGAAGGTCGCCCATGCACCACCGCTTCCGCTGACATCTATGGATATATTCGAAAGATTGAAGAGATTTTTCATCGTTTCTTCCAGCTCACCTATCTGCTCCTGAGAGGGAGGCGTGCTCTCCATTCCCATGGCCCATTTCTCCCCCTTGCTCCATACCGGCCTATCAGTGCTCCCCTGCACGGGAACTGCAAATATGCCGAGAGCCAGAAGCATCACCACCGCAATACTAAGCATCCTTTTCATGTTTACACCTGAGAGCATATTGGGATAGGTAGTATTTATATGTTTCCGAGGGATGCTCGAATCGCCCGTATCTTAAAATCTCGCTCCGCAATCACTTTATACCTTTCGCATAATCGGCATGCGGTGCATATATGACAGGTTCCAGAATATCAGGATTCTACAGACTGCCGCCGGAGGAAAGACTGAAGAAGGTCAAAGAGTTCGCAGGGCTCACCGAAGAGGAGGAAAAGACCGTTCTGAAAGGCGACGTGGGCATAGAACTGCTCGATAAGATGATCGAGAACGTCATCGGGAAGTTCCCGCTCCCTCTTGGAATAGCGACGAACTTTCTGATAAACGATAGGGACTATCTGATACCGATGGCAATAGAGGAGCCGAGCGTCGTTGCGGCTGCGAGCAATGCGGCGAAGATGGCAAGGGTGAAAGGAGGATTCCGCACGAGCATGAGCGGCACCGTTATGATAGGGCAGATCCAGCTCACAGGCGTTAAGGACCCGTGGGGGGCGAAGATGAGGATTCTGGAGCATAAAGAGGAGATAATGAGGATGTGTGACGAGAAGGACCCGATACTCGTGAGGTTCGGAGGCGGGGCGAGAGATGTTGTCGCTAGGGTCATAGATACGGATTCCGGGCCGATGGTGATAACGCATCTTCTCATAGATACGAGGGATGCTATGGGTGCGAACGCTGTCAATACCATGGCCGAGTCTGTGGCCCCGTTCATTGAAAGGATAACGGGCGGAAAGGTATATCTCAGGATAATCTCGAACCTTGCCACATACAGGATGGCAAGGGTCAGAGCAGTATGGGATAAAGAGGCGATAGGCGGAGAGGGTGTTGTGGACGGTATAGTAAGGGCATACCACTTCGCAAAAGCTGACCCATACCGCTGTGCGACCCACAACAAAGGCATCATGAACGGAATAAGCGCTGTCGTGATAGCCACTGGCAACGATTTCAGGGCCGTGGAAGCGGGGGTGCATTCATACGCTTCGATGACCGGAAAATATCAGCCGGTAACTCACTGGGAGAAGGATGAGAACGGGAACCTCGTTGGGACCATAGAGGTGCCGATGGCCGTGGGACTTGTCGGAGGAGCGACGAAGGTGCATCCCACAGCAAGGGTGAATGTCAAGATTCTCGGAGTTAAGAGCGCAAGCGAGCTTGCGCAGGTCATAGCCTCTGTGGGTCTGGCACAGAACTTCGCAGCGCTCCGTGCCCTTGCCACCGAGGGAATACAGAGAGGACACATGGAACTCCACGCAAGGAATGTGGCCGCAACCGCAGGAGCGAGGGGGGAAGAGGTCGATATTGTTGCACAGAGAATGGTGGAGGAGAAAAATATAAATACCGAGAGAGCAAAGGAAATCCTCGAAGAGATGAGAAAAGATGCATCCGAGCAGTGAGATAAGAGGAACCAAAGGCAGTGCGCTCTCCGGTAAAAAGATCGTTCTGGGAGTGACGGGGAGCATGGCTGCTGTCGAGACCGTCAAGCTCGCAAGGGAGCTCATACGCAGGGGAGCCGATGTCTATCCGGTGATGAGTCCTGCCGCGACGAAGATAATCCATCCGGACTCGCTTTATTTTGCGACAGGGCACAGGCCGATAACAGAGCTCA
>CAZQEG010000108.1:0-3145 GCA_964591575.1 uncultured Thermoplasmata archaeon | reverse complement strand
CCTCCGAATTCGCTGAGATGCTCACCGGACAACCTGGGGGCGAGAGTAATTGGGTAAACAGGGAACTCTGAACGGTAAAGAGCAAATATTCGTAAAAGCGAGGTTTTTTCGATATTATTCCCAAAAGAAGGCGTTTCCACCCCCCAGAATCGGGCTGCGGGAATGGGGGTTCTTCCTGTTCGGAGTTGACGGAATGGTGCGCCCCGTTACATTCTCCTCGGCCGACGAACTCTCGAAATTTCTCTTCAGAAAGGTTCCCCGACATTCCTACTACTCATCCGCATACTATCGAAATCCCGAAAAACCGATGAAATCCCCTGAAAAGGGCTGGATGGGGGCGGACCTCATATTCGACCTCGATGCCGACGGGATACCCGGTGCCGAGAGCCTCTCCTACGAAGAGCAGCTTGCGGATGTAAAAAATGAGATTATACGGTTGTATGACATATTTCTCCAGCAGCATCTCGGTTTTTCGGATAAGGAGCTGTATCTCGTATTCTCAGGCGGAAGAGGGTATCACATCCATATAAGGGCAACGAGGGTTCTGGACATGAATTCGGAGGAGAGAAGGGAGATTATGGATTATGTTGCCGGGGCTTTTGTCGATTTCGAGGAAATTTTTCCTAAGCGCAGGGTGATGAGAGCCCGCTCCTATACGGAAATCCCAATCATCCCCGGAGAAAGAGGCGGATGGAAGGGCATAGCCGCAAGTTCCGCAAAGAGCGTCATACGGGAGATGGTGGATAAATCGGAGAAAGAGGCCGTTGAAATGATGAAATCGGCCGGAATAAGAAGGGATGTCGCAAAAAGGATTTACGAGAGGCTGTACGGGGAAAAGGCAGGATACAAAAGGGCCCTTGAGAATGGCAGTCTGGACATCTTCAGAACGGAGTCCGAGATAAAGAACTTTATAAAGCTTATAGAATACCGTGCCAGACAGGATTATTCGGTACATCCGGATATTCATGTTACGGGCGATGTGCGCAGGCTCATAAGGCTTCCCGGCTCACTCCACGGAGGGACCGGTTTTGCTGTGAAGCCGCTTTCGAGAGATGAACTGGAAGATTTCGAGCCGACAAGGGATGCCGTACCGGAGATATACGGAGACGAATCCGTTACCGTGAAAAGCGATGAAAAGCATAAAGTGAGGATAAAGGGCAGAGATTTCGTAATAAAAGGAAGCACTGATGTTCCCGAGTATCTCGCTGTCTTTCTGCTGCTCTCCGGCAGAGCGCATCTTGGAAAAGTTTAATTACCACGTCGAACATATTCTCATGTGAAGCTCTGGAAGGTCATAACCGCTGTGTTCATAACGGCTCTTCTTCTCGCATCAGGCTATTATCTGCTGGTCCCGAGTGTCACGGAAGAATCAACGCTCTCGATAGAGCTTCTATCGCCCGCAAACAACAGCTTCATAGTCCCGGGAAAGGTGATATCTCTGGATATAGAGGATAACAACCCGTTCACAGCGGAGTACTCCGTGGATGCTTCTCCTTATGCCCAATTGGAAATCCCTTTCAATATAAGCAGCTCAAACTGGAAGGAGGGAAATCACACGATTTCAATCAGAGCGGAAGATTCCAAGGGAAATGTAAAGAGCGCACGGTTTTCCTTCATAATAGACCTGAGCCCGCCTTCCATCCTGCTGGAATTCCCGAGCAACGGCACGGCAATCGAGAGCGACGGGTATCTGAGGTTCGGGATAGAAGATGCTCATCTTCTTGGTGCCAATTTCACTCTCGACAACGGTACGCCGCAGTGCCTTCCGAAGCCGTATACGGTCGAGGTTCGGTGGTGGAGGGAAGGCCCCCACAGGATAACCGTGAATGCCATAGACAGAGCGGGGAACAGGGAGAGCAGATGGTTTGAGATAACGATAGATAACCGTCCAACCGGAATCAGGTTGATATCGCCGCAGAGCACGGTGATACACAGCGGAACACCGATAGTCTTCGATATAGAGGAGAGCGATATGAAGAGCATAAACTGCACGGTCAATGGAAATATGACGGACTTCTCCTCTCCATGGGTGATAGATACCTCCGACTGGAATGACGGCAGATACTATATAGAAATCGACGCCGTAGACAGAGCGGGACACACCATTGCGAGGAGCTATATCTTTGAGGTGGATGACACGGCCCCCAGCATATCCGCAGAAGTTCCGGAAGATGCGAACATCAATATCAGCGTGAACATCAACATGACCGATGACCTCTTTTCTCATTCCGGAGGGAATATATCCTTTATCATAAACGATTCTCATCTTTCCCATACGGAATATTCCATCGATAACGGCCCGGAAATGGATTTCGGTCATTCTTTCTCCGCTGACCTGTACGGCGCAGCCGGAAACAGCACGCTCATATCGGTCCGTGCCTCGGATATGGCCGGAAATACGGCATGGAAGAACATAACCGTACATCTGAAATATACCATACACTTCCATCTCGGAAACAATTCCTCTGAGATATCCATACCGCTATTTCTGGCGAATACCACGACCAGAGATGTTTTTTCATGCATAGACGGCACAGAAAACGGGAGTTACAGCAGAGTTTCCACATATTTGGACGGAAAATGGAAGACCTTCAACCCGGCATATCCTGACAAGTTCAATCTCGATCTGCTTCATATCTATCCGTATATGGGCCTTATACTGAACATAAAATCAGGTCATGCCAATTTCACCGTGTCCGGAAATCTCACGGACCGAATGAACATCTCGCTGAGCGTAAAAGACGACAATTTCGTGCCTTATCCTTTTATGAAACCGATGAGGGTCGACACAGTCCTTGCCGGGATACCGTGGTACCGCGTGGAAAGATGGGACTGGAGCACCCAGAGCTATGTCGATATGAAAGGAGACGAACTCATGCTTCCGGGTCACTCATACTGGGTTGAGGTTTCGTACGACTGCGTGTGGAGTCCTTTCATCTTTTGACGAACCAACGAACATCCAAAGACGAAAGACCGGCGATTCTACCAAAAGATATATATAGTATATCAAAGTGAGAGAGATGAAATGGAGGTTTTAACCATGAAAAGAAAAGAAGCAATAATATCGGCGCTCCTCGTATTCGCAATGGCATTATCAGTGATGCCGCTGTATGATGCGTCAGCGCCAGCTATAGAGGCAAATGCA
>CAZQEG010000107.1:0-3157 GCA_964591575.1 uncultured Thermoplasmata archaeon | reverse complement strand
GCGGTGAGTTGTCGCCTACGTTATGAGTGGGTGTCACTAAATCAGTGTCCAGTTCTGCGGCTTATTGGGCGTCTTTTCGCGTGTCTAGCTTCCCGCCGGTGTCTCTTTCTTTCGGCCCCGTTACTTCCATCTTCTGGGCATAGCTCTTTTTCATCACCGCTACATCTCTTGCCCTCTTCAGAAATATCTTGTGGTTGAAGTAAAGTTTGTCATACTCTTTCAGTCTTTTTTCAAGATAGTCCATAAGCTTATCCACTCTGTCTTCGAAGCCGTCCGGAGTATCCCATCTCGGCCCCCCCGGGAAGTTAAAGATATGGTAAACCCTTGCACCGGTGAGCTCTTCATACAGGTCAAGGATGTAATCTCTGTCCCCTATCGACCACTGCGGCAGGGTATAAAGTCCGATGGCTCCCGCATATCCGCCGAAGTAGAACAGGTGAGCGCTCAGCCTCGACATCTCCAGCATAAGCGTTCTTATGTATCTTCCTCTTTCAGGCACTTCCATACCTGCGAGGCGCTCCACGGCAATAGAATATGCAGTTTCGCTGTGGTCCGAATCCGGAACACATATCCGGCATATCAAAGCGGGCCCCTGAACCCAGTGCCTCACTTCCATGAGTTTCTCGAATCCTCTGTGAAGGAAACCGGGTATGGCTTTTGCCCATACTACCGTATCTCCGTCAAGCTTTACCCTTACGCTGAAATTTCCGGTAACTCCCGGGTGCTGCGGTCCGAAGAACAGGTCGTATTCGTTCATTTCTCTTCCTCCACAGGGGGTATGGTATCATACTTCTCCTTCACATATTTCCTTGCGTCAAAGTCCTTTCTCATCGGTGGTAACTCTTTCCAGTCCTCCAAAATGAACGGTGTGAGGTTCGGATTCCCCTCGAAAACTATGCCCATCATCTCGTGAGCCTCTCTTTCATGTGTCACGGCTATCGGCCAGAGGTCCATAAATGTCCTGTAAACAGGCTTATCCCTCGGAATTCTCACCTTAAGGAACACAGTCATCTTCTTTTCGTATGAAAAGAGGTTGTAAACAAGCTCGAACTGATTCTCCTTTATCCAGTCAACATATTCTACGGAAGCCAGATGAATAAAGCCCATTCCCTTGAGGAACTTGGCAGCATCATGCCCTTTTTCGGCAGGCACTTTCACGGATATCTGCCTTTCTCTGAGCACTTTGACCTCTGAACCCGGAAACTTCTTTATTTCCTTTTTGATGGCCTTCTCCTTTTCGAGCATTACCACCACCTCCTGAATATCTTTTCCTGATTTGCCTTGTATTTTTCATAGTACTTCTTGTAGCGGATATATCCGTCGGCCCTTCCATCCTGTATCATCTCCATCAGGTCGTCGAAGGCCTTTACAATGGACTGGGGTCTCGGCATACAGCCGGCTATGTATATGTCCACGGGAATGTATTTGTCGAGGTGGTTAATCGTGACATGCGAGTCCCAGTAAGGCCCCCCGTTTATCGTGCAGGAACCGAAAGCAATCACATATTTCGGGTCAAGCATCTGCTCGTAGGTCCTTATTATTCTTTTGAGAGTCTTTATATTCACATATCCGGTTATAAGAAGTATATCGGACTGCCTCGGCGTTACCATCGGATGCATACCGAACCTTTCCATATCATATCTTGAGGTCATCAGAGGCGCGAGCTCTATTCCTCCGCAGCCAGTGCAGTAGTGCACCATCCATAGAGAGCGCTTCGTGGCCCACCTCTTTATAGTCCCAAAGGACTTCATCTCCGGCTCTCCCCGCGCGCTCGTACGCTCGGCGCTCTCCTCTGTCTCAAGATTTTCATTCTCCATCATGGACTCACCCCGAGTGCGTATGCAAGTCCGATTATGGCGATTATCGTAGGCCACTTCCAGTAGAATGCGAATGCCTGATCTATTCTGAACCTCGGCATCACTGCGTTTATGAGGAGCGCTATGAAGAACATCAAAAAGACCAGAGCTATCCAGAGAAGGAAGTTGAGCGACATTCCCAGAATCGTAGACTGGTCAAAGAGTATTGCACCTCCGAGGAAAAGGTCCACAAAGAGAGCGGCTTCGACCACAACCGCTATCGACTGCCAGCGATAGAGCATTCCGAGGAATTTTCCACCGTACTCGACCATGGGTCCCGTGGCAATCTCGTGCGGTGCTATGGGCTGATCGAACGGCTTTTCACCGAACTGTCCCTGAAGCGCTATATCCGCGACAAACGCGGATAGTGGAAGTATGATTATGGCCCACATGCTTCTCTGTTCATGGACTATCTGGGCAAGGGATGTAGTATGGTAATACACCATTACACCGAGTATCGAGAGAACAAACGGCATCTCATAGCCCATCATAAGAGCAAGCGCTCTCATAACTCCTATGCCTGCGTTCGGGTTTCCCGAAGCTCCGGAACCGAGCGCCATTCCCAGACCCGAGATGACCATCAGATACATCACCACTATAAGGTCGCCGTCAAAGCTCAGAAGTCTGAAACCTGCCATCGGAATGAAAAGCAGGGCTGTTAGAATTCCGACAAGTGCAAATATGGGGCCGAGGTCAAATATCCAGTTGTGATAGATGTTCTCCCTCTTGGAGAAAAGCTTCAGGACATCGATGTACTGCTGGTATACCGGCGGTCCAACCCTGTTCTGTATCCTTGCGGTTATCTTTCTGGCAATTCCCATGAACAGCAACCCGAGAAGGCCCACAAAAATCGGGAAAAGCACCAGTATTGTCAGTTGTATCATATTCACATCCACCACCATCCTGCCAGTATCATCACTGCGAGAAACACCATCACATAATAGACATAGTGCTGTACATCGCCTGTGTAAATTCGTCTTATTCCCTCGGATATGAGTTCATAACCGTTTCCGAAGGCATCGTAGAGCCTTTCCAGCCTATTTCTCAGATACGGAGCGAACATCCTTTCCAGAGGCCTGTAAAAGTTCATGGAATAGTGCAGATACACCTGTTCATGATGTTCGGCAATTTCTCCTGCTATAAATGTGTCGGTCTGTCCGACCTTCTTCGATTTCTTTCCGAATATGAAGATGGCAAAGGAGACTATCATGGCACCCGTAAGAGCAAGCATGACCGCCAGCGCATTGTATGCCCCGAAGTTCATTCCGAAATAAACGGAGTACGTGGAGACATTGATCGGT
>CAZQEG010000106.1:0-3224 GCA_964591575.1 uncultured Thermoplasmata archaeon | reverse complement strand
GAGGAGATTCCGGCCCCGCCGCCGGAGACTACGGAAGAGGAGAAACCGGAAGAGAAATCCGAAGGAATGCCGTCTGCCATGGAGGGAATAAGCTCGCTCAGCCAGCTCATGACGAGAGGAGACCTTTACTTCAAGATGGGCATGCTTGAAGAGGCCCTCGAATGCTATGATATGCTGAAAGAAGCCAAGCCGCAGTCGTCGGAGATATGGAACAGGCACGGAGCGATACTCTATCTTCTGGAGAGGTATGGCGAAGCAGCGGAGAGCATGGAAAAGGCCCTCAAGCTGGACGAGGAGAAGATAGATATCAAAAAGAACATAATTCACGCATGGGCAAAATCCGGAAGGTCCCCGAAGGCCTTGGAGATGATGAACTCGATACTGCGCGTAAAGAGCAGCCCTCTTCTGTGGGTCAGAAGGGGAAAGGCACTTGAGAGCATGGGAAGGGAAGGTGCGAGCGTTCAGTCATATCAGAAGGCACTTGCAGCCGTTCCGGAGCTGATAAGGGTATGGAACGCCATGGGAATAAGCCTGCACAATATCGGGGAGAAGGAGGATTCGGTGGAGGCGCTGGAGAACGGGATAAGCAGGGATGAAAGGGACCCGGTGCTGTGGAACAACTACGGAGTGGTGCTTTATGCCATGGGAAGGGATGACGATGCGATGGAGGCCTTTGAAAGAGCGCTCGGCGAGGACATAAAGTATTCTCCGGCAAACAATAATATCGGCGTGCTTCTGGAAAAAAGAGGCGATGTCAGAGGTGCCGAGGAAAGATTTTCCATGGCTCTCGAGAATGACGGAAATGCAGTATATGCGTATAACAATAGCAAATATCTATGAGAAATCGGAGGGAAATATTTTGGCAATAATAACTGCTGTAAAAGCACATTTATGCCGCTCATATGGGCTTATAGCCGTTATATTATCATAATCGTCATCGATGACCGAAAGCTATATATACTCATATATTTAAGAGTGGTGATAGGTGATAAACATGGCAAGAGAAAAAGCACCATACGACGAAAAATTCGTGGAACTTCTGGTGAAAAACGGCATAAAGCCGAAGATAGCCAGAACACTGGCATATCTCACCGGAAAGGAGGAGGTAAAGTCTATAGAGATAGAGAGGGACACCGGACTCAGGCAGCCCGAGGTCTCCATAGCCATCCAGTTCCTGAGGAACAAGGGATGGGTAAAGAAGAGAGACATAAAGAAACAGGGAAAAGGAAGGCCTGTTCACGCTTATAGACTTGCCTCTCCGCTCTCCAAGATAATAGGAGAGATAGAGACCGACAGAAGAAAGAAGATAGACGATCTCGAGAAGAGCCTTTCGGACCTCAAGAGATACGCCTGAACACCCTTACCCCTTTTTCTTTTGATATCAGAGCAATATCTGCGATACCCATGAAAAGCCCGTTTTCGACCACACCGGGTATGAGGTTCAATTCCGATTCAAGCCTTCTTCCGTCATCTATCGGCCCCGTGCGGCAGTCGATTATGATATTGCGGTTATCCGTCAGGTATTTCTTTCCGTCCTTTATCCGTATCTCCGGGTTTAGCCCCATACCTTCCAGTCTCTTAAAGACAACGGCTTCCGAGAACGGGACAACCTCGACAGGGAGGGGAAAATGTTCTCCGAGCTTCTCAACAAGCTTGCTTTCATCCGCAACGATTATCTCCTTCTTTGATGCGGAGGCCACTATTTTCTCCCTAAGCAGAGCGCCGCCCCCGCCTTTTATAAGATTCAGGCGAGGATCCACTTCGTCCGCACCGTCCACCGTCAGATCTATTTCAGGATATTCTTCAAGTGCGGATATCCTTATTCCCACCTCCTTGGCAAGCCTTTCCGTGTCGAGAGATGTCGGTATCCCGACTATGTCGAGCCCGCTCGCCACCATATTCCCGAGTTTCAATATCGTATAGCGCACCGTGCTGCCGGTTCCGAGGCCAACCACCATGCCGTCCTCGATGTATTCGGCGGCTTTTTCGCCCGCCATCTGCTTGAGGTTCATGGGCAGTCATTGCTCACGGCTTTAAATATTTAGCTTACATCCATCTCCTCTTCCTTCATCCTGCGCTTTCTGAGGCTGGTTATCTCCTTTGACCTCCTGTAACTTTCGATGGTCTCCGCGGTGTCCTTGTCAATCTCGCCCGCCTTAATTAGCTCTTTCAGGGCCTTATTGTCTATCTTCACGGCCCTTTCCAGAAGTCCTGCCTCTTTTAGGATATCCTTCACCTTCTCGTCGTACTCTATCCTTTCATAGTGCGAGACCGTGAGAGCGCTCCTTTTCCCGAATATCGCCATGAGCCCGTTCTTTTCGGCATAGTTCCGAAGTACGGAGTAGAGTTCCTTCTTCCTCCGGTCGAGCCGCGCCATTTCCGAAGATAGCCTAACATATTCCTCGACAGCATCCTCAATGTCCGTCTTTTCTTCCGTCCTTTCCTCGTAAAGGTCCCTGAAATACGGGCAGAACCGCTGATAGTCGCAGTAATCGCAGAGCCAGCTTCTCTTCGGTTCGAAGTTCTCTCCCTCTATCGCATCGGCAACTTCCGCAATCTCATCTTTAAGAGCGCTTATCATGCTGTCAGGCCTTCTCCCGACCGAGAAATCCATGTTGCTCCTCAGGTGATAGAGGCTCAGTCTCTCCACCCTCTTGTTGTGCAGCTCTTCAAAGGCCATCTGGTACAGGGCAAGCTGCTTGTTGCTTTTCACATAGGGAATGGTGAAAGCATTTTTCGAGGTTTTGTAGTCCAGAATCGCAACGCTTTCCGGGCCGAGCTTATCCACCCGGTCTATGAAACCCCTGACCTTTATGCCCCGCACCTCCAGCATGAAGCCGTGTTCCGTTGCTATCGGCATCCGGAAATTTCCGGCATGCTCACTGTGATATTCCCTGATTATTCTCTCCCCGAGCGCCCTGTAATTCTCCTCCTGCTCGCTGTTCTCATAACCCTCGGAGAGCCATACCGAACGGTAGTATGCCAGAAGTTCATCCACAGACGGCGCATCGAACCTCGGGCCTTTTATCTTTCCCCCTTCCTTCTCCATATAGAAGAATTCCATCACATCGTGCATAACGGTCCCGAAGCTGAAATAAGGCTTAGGTTCCTCGGGAAGCTTGTCGATGTAGTGAAACTTCCATTTGAGGGGGCATTGTTCGTAGGTGCTTATCGAAGAATAGCTCAGCGGGCGCATAGGCAGCCATCTTATTCTGCTTTATATG
>CAZQEG010000105.1:0-3239 GCA_964591575.1 uncultured Thermoplasmata archaeon | reverse complement strand
TGTGATACGGCATTATAACATGGGCTCTGTCGCTTATCAGCAGGTTCGGCTCTATGCCCCTCTTCATTATCTTGTCTATCTCGGAAATCAGCACCTTCGGGTCTATGACAACTCCGTTGCCGATGACAGCGGTTTTTCCCTTCCTCACAACTCCGGACGGCAGGAGGTGTAACTTGAAGATATCATCTCCTATCCTTATGGTATGGCCGGCATTATTGCCTCCCTGATACCTGACTATGATATCGGCTTTTTCGGCGTAATAATCCACAACTTTTCCCTTTCCTTCGTCGCCCCACTGCGTTCCGAATACTATTTTGACTGCCATAGCCGCCAAGATGGGAATTTATGGATAAAGCTTGCGGTTATGTACGGCCTTGACAACAAAAAAGCGGTAAATCTTATTTAGACACTGGTATGCAGGTCCATGAGAGTTGCGCTTCGCTTTGCCTATGACGGCAGAGGATTCCACGGATATGCGAGACAGCCGAATGTCAGGACGGTGGAAGGCGAGATACTCGGAGCCTTGGACAGAATAAACGCCCGGCATATACGGTTCTCAAGCTCCAGCAGGACCGACAGAGGTGTGAGCGCTCTGGGAAACGTTATTGCATTCGATACGAACTTCAGACCGAAAGAACTACCTTCCGCACTTAATGCGAATTTAGACGACATATACTTTACCGGTTACTCCGAAGTACCCCTCGATTTCAACCCCAGACATGCGAGCCAAAGATGGTACAGGTACCACCTCGCAGGAGAGCATGACCTGGATACCCTGAGAAAGAGCGCTGCCTTGTTCGTGGGGAAGCATGATTTCTCCGGATTTTCCAGATCAGAAAAGGATAGAAATCCTGTCAGAGATATATCTGACATAAGCGTTGAAAAGGATGGTGAATGGACATTCGTGGATTTCAGAGCGCGGAGCTTTCTCTGGCAGATGGTGAGAAGAATTGTCGGCGCGATGCTTTCCTTTGAAGAGGGAAAAATCGATGAGAAGGACATAATCGCAGCCTTCGGTGGGGCATGGCTCCAGCCCAGAATCGCAGCTCCGGAGCCTCTCTTCCTGATGAATGTCTCCTATGAGAGACTGAGGTTTACGGATGTGATAGGGTCTGCAAGAATCGCAAAAAGGAGGGAGAGCGCTCTGCTCACTTTGAGATTTCTGGACTACCTCCGCTAAAAGACCGAAAGGAAAGTTTATAAACCCGGAATGTTTCCTCTTTTTGATGTCTCTCCGTACTCTAAGAATATCAAAGCAGGAACTATTGCAGATAAGAAAGATATATGAAAGCGTGATGTCCTACGCCTGTTACGGCCTCTTTTTCAGAGAGGGACAGGTTTTCGGAGAAAACATAGCGGGCATAGCGATGGAGAGCGCCAAAAGAGACCAGGAGAAGTATTTCGAGGTCGCTGCCAATCTCCTCGCTGGGCGCGGATGGTGCGAAAAAGCCGAATTTTATCCGGAAAAAGCCGTGATAAAGGGATCCATAGAGGTCGAAGAGGGGCAGAGTGCTCCTTCATGCCATATACTAAAAGGAATAATAAAGAAAATATATGAAGAAGTTGACGGTGAAAGATATTCTTGTGAAGAGACAGAATGCGAGAGCAAGGGCGACGAACACTGTGTATTTGTAGTGGAGAAAAAAGGAGTGTGATTGAATGACCGACCCGAAAGAAGTAGTATCGAATCTGAAGAAAAAATTCTCTTTAAGTGCCGCAGGTTTCATCACGAGGGACGGCATGCCGATATATATCGAAGTGCCGGAAGGTGCGTACGGGGAAACTTTCAGTATTATGTGCGCCACAATACTGGGAGCAGCAAGCACGGCGGCAGCAGAACTCGGAGAGTCAAATCCCGAGTATCTTGCGGCTGAAACGGAAAAACTGAAAATATTCATAGTCTCCGGAGGAATGAAGGGGCTGCTTGTTGCGGCCGGTTCCAAAGAGATAAATGAAAAAGAGGTTATAGCCTCAATGAAAGAGGCAATGAAAGACCTTTAGACGAAGGGCATCTTAACCACAGTACCCTCATACATCTTTCCCCTAATATCTATTTCCACCAAATCTCCTGTTTTTACATGCGGCCTGAGATAGGCCATGGCCATTCCTTTTCCCAGAACCGGTGATTTCGTACCGCTCGTTATGGTTCCGGCCTTTTCTCCGGCCTTAAAGACTGAGAATCCGTGTCTTGGAATGCCTTTTTCCAGAACGATTCCCCTCAATCTGTCGAAATCTCCTTTCTCTCTCTGCTTCAGAAGTGCCTCTTTTCCGATAAAGTCATGGTTCCACTCGATAACGAAATCCCATCCGGTCTCGAGCGTTGTCCGGTCCTCATGAAAATCCTGACCCGAAAGAAGAAATCCCTTTTCCATTCTCAGCGTGTCTCTGGCTCCAAGCCCACACGGCTGCGCACCAATATCGAGCAACTTTTTCCAGAGCTTTCTTCCCTGCTCTTTCATGGTTATTATCTCAAAACCGTCTTCACCGGTGTAACCTGTGCCGGAGACTAAGGATTTTTCAGAGAAGTTCGAGAGAAAACCTTCGGCTTCCTCTTTTCCGAGGCCCAAATCGGCCCAGCCGCTTTTGAAGAACTTGACGGATGCCCCCTCTTCCGATATACCCCTGAGCATTTCCCTGGCTTTCGGTCCCTGAAATGCTATGCACACAAGCTCATTCGTAAAATTTTGCATCTCAAAGTCAAAGCCTTTTCTGTGTGCCTCAAACCAGTTTTCTATCATCGGAGTCGTGGCGGCGTTGGGAACGCAGAGATACTCGTCCTCGGAAAGGCGGTATCCTATCATATCGTCCTTTATCTTGCCATCATCGTTCAGGATATGTGTGTATTTGGCAGAGCCTATCTCCATCTCCTCGAAGTTCCCCGTAGTGACATAGCTCAGGAAAGCTCCCGCATCCTTCCCGCTGAAATAGAGGTCTCCCATGTGAGAAACATCGAATATTCCGGATTTTTTCCTCACTGCCATGTGCTCCTTTATTATGCCGTCATACTGCAACGGCATATCCCATCCGCCGAACGCCGTCATCTTCGCTCCAAGCTTCAGATGCTCATCGTAAAGTGGTGTGCGCTTCATAGTTCGGCAATAGGTTCAGGGTTTAAAGATTGCGGAATACGCTCTTTTCTCTCACCCACAACAAATACAATAGGCAAACATAGCTGCGGTAACCGAAATCAAAGGAAAAAGAAAGGGGTTTAGTAGTTTCCCTGGTCTATCATCGCATCT
>CAZQEG010000104.1:0-3242 GCA_964591575.1 uncultured Thermoplasmata archaeon | reverse complement strand
ACACTACGGGAGCTTGTCGGATGCTCCACTTGACTGGAGGGGGCTTATTCTCCTTTTTATTTCAAACTTTCGGTCGCCTGTGCCTCTTCTTTCAGAAACGCTTATATTCGGATTGGACATACCCCCATTTCCCAGAGGATAGAACATGCCGTATGACGAGAAAGAACTCATCAGAAAGTTCAAAGAATTCTACGAAAGGGAAAATTACTCCGTCCAGATATCGGAGATTGCAGCTGGGATATACGATAAAAGAAGCATAATAATAGATTTCCGCGAGCTGAGCGATTTCGATGCGGACATTGCGGAGATGCTTTCCGATGACCCGGGAACCGTTATAAGATCCGCTGAGTCTGCCCTTATGGAGTCAATAGAGGACAGCGACGAGATAAGCCCTGAGAGCATTCATGTAAGATTCGAAAAACTTCCCGAGGAGAAGCAGACGTCGATAAGATATCTGAGAAGTTCCGATGTCGGCAAGTTCATTGTCATAGAGGCCCTCGTCAAGAAGGCCAGTGAGGTCAGGCCGAAACTCGTAGAAGCCGCCTTCAGATGCGCTTACTGCGGAGAAACACACCTTTATCCCCAGGAAGGCGGAAGGATAACCGAGCCGCTTTTCTGCAAGTCATGCGACAAGTCCAGAACGGAAACAAGGTTCAAACTCGTTCCCTCGAAATCGAAGTTCATCGACGAAGAGAGGCTGGAGATTCAGGAACTTCCGGAGAAGCTCGAAGGCGGTCAACAGCCCCAGAGGCTCGTCGCAGTGGCGGAAGACGACATGGCCGGTATTCTATCGCCCGGTGACAGGGTCATCATAAACGGTATACTCCGTGCTATTCCACGGATTCGGGGTAGCCTGAAACTGACAACCTTCGATTTCATACTTGATGTCAATTTCATTCAGAGGGAGAACAAGGAATATTCCGAGATAGAACCGGATGAGGAGGAGATTGAGGAGATTGAAAAAATCGCAAAGAGCTCCGATGTGATGGAAAAGGTGGTGGGTTCCATAGCTCCCACGGTATTCGGCATGGAAGAGGTCAAGAAAGCCCTCTGCCTCCAGCTTTTCGGGGGCGTATCCAAGGAGATGCCTGACGGCACGCACATAAGGGGCGACATCCACATTCTTCTGGTGGGAGACCCCGGAACGGCAAAATCACAGCTTTTGAGGTACATGAGCACCCTTTCTCCGAGAGGTGTATATGCATCGGGAAAATCAGCGTCCGCTGCCGGTCTGACAGCTGCGGCTGTTAAAGATGAGGGGGGCGACGGAAGGTGGACACTGGAAGCGGGGGCGCTCGTAATGGCCAACGGCGGTATTGCCTGTGTGGATGAGATGGATAAGATGAGCAAAGAAGACAGGAGTGCGATGCATGAGGCCATGGAACAGCAGACCATAAGCGTGGTAAAAGCGGGAATATCTGCCACACTCAAGTCCAGGTGCTCTCTTCTGGGTGCCGCCAATCCGAAATACGGAAGGTTCACGGCGAACTCGGAGAGCGCTTTCGAGGAGATAGACCTCCCCGCACCACTTATATCCCGTTTCGATGCTGTCTTCATCATAAGGGACCAGCCAAACACTGCGAACGACGAGAAGGTCGCTTCCCACATACTGGAAGGTCACTATATCGGGGAGAGAATGAGACGGGACGAGGAATTCGAGGGAGATGTGGGGGATTACAGTGCTGTCATCCCTCCGGATCTCCTGAAGAAATATGTTTCCTATGCCAAGAAAAAGAATCCGGTGATGTCCGAAGCAGCGAAGGAAGCGATAAAGAAGTATTATGTGAAAACAAGGACCAGAGGACTCAAAGAAGGCAGTATTCCGATAACTGCGAGGAATCTGGAAGGTATGATAAGAATGGCCGAGGCCAGTGCAAAGATACGGCTGAGCGATGTTGTGACTGAAGAAGATGCCAAGCTCGCAATACAGGTGATGGATTATTACCTCGGGAAGGTGCTGAACTACGATGTGGATACCTCGTTCACAGCGATGTCGAAGAAGACCAGAAACAGGAGGCAGATGGTCATGGAAATAATAGACTCTCTGATAAACTCCGAGGGATATGCGGAAAGAGAAAAAATAGTCGAACTAGCTATGGACAAGGGTATGACCAGAGAGGAAGCGAAGGATATGATCAAGAAAATAAAGGACGAGGGCTTATTGTATGAGCCGAGAAACGGCGACGGCAGGTACAAGAGAGCCTGAGTTCTGGGTGAAGCTCCACCCGGCCGGGCGCGACATAATACTTGCGGTATGTGACATGGAACTCATAGAAAAAAGCTTTGAAGAAGGAGAATTGAGAATAACGGTATACCGGCAGTTTTACGGAGGCGCGGCCGTCTCGGAAGAGGGACTCGAAGAGCATATGCGGAGAGCCACCACAATGAACCTTGTGGGCGAGAGGTGCGTAAGAAAGGCTGTCGAACTCGGATGGGTCGATTCTGAAAATATTATTCGAATACAGGGCATACCTCATGCTCAGGCAGCGATACTTTTTGATGACATAAGAAAGTATTAAATCATGCTCTCGATGTGCCGCCATGACCTCCGAGAGAGTTGAGAGGATACAGGTTTCCGGCATAAGAAAACTCTTTGAGATGGCTACCTCGGATGCGATAAACCTCGGACTCGGGGAGCCGGACTTTCAGCCGCCTGAAGAAGCGATAGAAGGCGTTATAAAGGCGATGAGGGAAGGAAAGAACAAGTACGGACCGACAAAGGGGATACCGGAACTCAGAGAAGCGATAGCAGAGAGGCTTCGCACATACAGAAAAGACCTGAAAACAGAGAATGTCATAGTAACATCCAGCGCCACCGAAGGGCTCATGTCAGTATTTCAGAGCCTTTTTCAGGAAGGGGACGAGGTTCTCATACCTGACCCCGGATTCGTTCTCTATCCGGCACACACGATTATAGCGGGTGCAAAACCGGTGTATTATACTCTGAAAGGAGAGAACGGATTTGAACCGGACATCGAAGAGCTGAAATCTCTGATAGGCCCAAGGACAAAGGGAATGGTAATAAACAGCCCGGGGAATCCGACGGGAGGCGTATTTTCGGAAGATACCGTCAGGGCGATAAGCGAACTATCTCAAGACCACGGATTCACCGTGGTTGCGGACGAGGTCTACGACGAGATGGTCTATGACGGCAGATTCACGTCGTTTCTGAGCCATGCCGAGAATGTGGTTCATGTGAACTCGTTCTCGAAGACTTTTGCGATGACCGGATGGAGGATAGG
>CAZQEG010000103.1:0-3288 GCA_964591575.1 uncultured Thermoplasmata archaeon | reverse complement strand
AAAAAGAGGAAAAATGGTTTTGCTTTCAGGCCACCTTTATTCTGTCCACGAGGACATAGGGCATTATGAAGCTCATGCCGCTTATATCTCCTTCTATCGGCCTCGCATCCCTGCTTACAGCGATTACATTTTTCAGCATCTCGGTACTGTTTCCCGCAATCATCGCAGATGCTATCGGGTACTTCATCTCTCCTTTTTCGATGTACATTAATGACGGGGAGTTCACGGATATGTCCCCGGTAACGGCATTTGATGTGTGAGCGCCGAGAACGCTGTAAACCACCAGTCCCCTGTCGATTTCGCCTACCATCTCCTCGAATTCTTTCTTTGATGGGAATTCCAGAGATATGTTCCTTGCAACTGTTTCCGGTGGCGTCGAATCCCTGGATGACTTAAATCTGGCACCGCTTCTCATTCCGTTGCCCGTGCTTTCGGCCCCGAATTCGGTGGCGCTCACCGTATCGTACATGAAAGACCTGAGAACGCCATTCTCTATCAGTGGAAGTTTTCTAGAAGGAACCCCTTCATCATCCGAGGGGCCGGTATAAAGTCCGAGCGGGTTTGTCTGGTCATCGTATAGCGAGAGAGAAGGCGATGCTATCTCGCTGCCCATCATCTCCGGTTTGTATGCGCTCTCCCCTCTGTTCGCTCTGTTCCCGTAGAGCTGCGGAACAGTCGTGTATTCTATAAGGTGTGAGAAGCATTCCGGTGTGAAAAGCACCTTCATTTCGCCGCCTTTTTCCAGTTTTTTCGCTCCCTGCGTCATAAGCGCTCTCTCTCCGGCATCTTTTCCGATGTCTGCGAAGGATAGGTCGTCGAGGTGTGATACCCTTGAAATGCTCGCATTCGATACGCTTCTGTCCTGAAGAACGACATATATGCCTGCGCCTATCGAGGTCTCCTTTCCTTCCGCATAGCTCCCGCGGGAATTGTAGACATAGTACTCCGTCATTCCGTATCCGAATCCGCCTCCTGCGACCACCATCTTTTCGTGGATATCCCTTGCGGCTTTCAGCATCTCCCTTGTCCGTTCCAGCGCTTTCTCAGGTGTATAGGCGGCGACCTCTTCATCATACACCCCTGAGATTTCGGGATAATCGTCGCTGTCAGGCAGGGAGTATCCTTTTATTCTCTTTCCCAGTTTTGAGAGCTTTATGGCGCTCTCTATTCCCTTCTCGACATTCCTGTCCGAAAAATAGCTGAAACCTATCTTTTCGTCCTTGACTATGCGGGCGGCATAACCCGTGGAAGCGCCCCCGCCGCCGAAATCGACCTCGTTGTTCTCGATGCTTATCTCGGTTCCCAGCGATCTTATCCAGAATATCTCGGCTTCATCCGCGCCGAGCTTTTCCGCCATCTTTACCATATCTTCCGGTTCCATTTCAGGCACCTCCTCCGACATTCGCTTCTTTTATCCTTATATGCGGCCCTCCGTCGCTAACAGGCACCCACTGCCCTTTTCCGCAGCTTCCCGGGTGTCCGAATCTGAAATCGTTACCCACTGCATCTATGCTCTTCAGTATCTTCAGTGTGGAGCCTCCGAAAGAGACATCTTTCAGCGGTTTTGTGACCTCACCGTTCTCTATGAGAAAAGCCTCCTGAGCGCTGAACTGGAAGGTTCCCTTTCCGGTGTCAACCTGCCCTCCTCTGCTTCCTTTCGCATAGATTCCGTATTTTATGTCCTCTATGAGCTCTTCGAAGCTGTGGTCCCCGTTATCAACGAAAGTGTTGCTCATCCTTACGAGGGGGCGGTATGCTATGGATTCAGCACGAGCGCTCCCATTCGGTTCCATGCCGTATTTGTGGGCCGTTTCCCTGCTGAGGAGATAGGTCTTCAGTATTCCGTTCTCCACCAGAACTTTCCTTCTGGTTTTCACCCCTTCGTCATCATACGGGAACGAGCCGTAAACGTTTGGAACCGTCGGGTCATCTATTATCGTGACGACATCGGAGCCTATTTTTTTGCCTATCATTCCGTCAAGGCACGAATCTCCGGCCATAACAAGGTCCGCTTCCGTGGCATGTCCGAGGGCCTCATGTGCGAACACACCCGCAAGGTCAGGGTCCGCTATCAAGGGCATCTTTCCGCTGGGGCTTTTTTCGGCATGAAGAAGCCTTACGGCGCTCTTCGCACCTTCCACCGTGTTCTCTATCGGATGCTGGCCGACCTGTTCGAAAGCCTCGAACCCCCCGGTTCCTCCGGCCGATATTATTACGCTGGATATCTTCGGTCCGTCTGCGGCGACTATCGAAGCCCTCACATAGGTTCTGGTAACCTGTGTTCTGACATCCGAGCCGTCCGAATTGACCATTCTCTGGAATACGGTGCTGTCTGCATAGCCTGTCGAAAGACTTCTGACATGCTCGTCCTCCCTCGCTATCGAGACCATATCGTGAAGGAGCTGGTACTTTTCGCTTATGTCGATATCGGCAGGGTCCTTTTTCGGCACCCATATGACACCGGTATCTACAACCGGTGCATCCGCAATTCCCGTTTTTCTCTTCCCTCCGAGAGATGCGGCCTTTGCGAGCTTGAAAGCGGTATCAAGGGCCTTTGTCATGGATTTTTCGCTGAGCTCCTTGGTGGAGAAGAATCCCCACGCCCCTTGATAGAGCACCCTTATCCCCGCACCTTCGCTCTCTCCGAACATCGCCTTTTCGACATCCAGATTCTTAGTTTCTATGCGTGTTCCGGAGCTTCTGGCGGTTCTTATGTCGCAGTAATCCGCCCCCATCTCGAGCGCCATCTTTACGAGTTTCTGTTCCAATATATCACCGCACCGCCATCGGATTCACCATAAATAGATAACGCCTTACCATTATCGATAATGATAAGCAAGTAAACACATTTATCTAAAAAATAACCGAAGTACCCGTGGGAGGCAAAAAAATGAAAAAAACAATTGCGGGAATAAGCATGGTGCTGGCAGCTTTCCTTCTTATGGGGGCTCTGCCGGCGAGCGCTGCGACTGACAGCGGGCCTGTAAAGGTCCTTGTGATGGAGGAGATAAGCCTGGATTCCGTGAACGGGAGCAACATCTCGGGCGACCTGAAAATAACGGTATTCGAGCATGGCGATGACGGAAATAAGATACTGGTGATGGAGGAGATAAGCCTTGACGATGTTATCGGGTATCTTCAGGAGAAAGGCATGGATTCTCTGATACCGCTGGTGATGGAGGAGATAAGCCTTGATTCTCTGAACAGAACCGGAATCCTTGTGATGGAGGAGATAAGCCTGGACAATGTTCAGGACATATGGACCTATATCGACGAGGCCATAGTGCC
>CAZQEG010000102.1:1182-3336 GCA_964591575.1 uncultured Thermoplasmata archaeon | reverse complement strand
GCTTTCTCAGTGTATGAAACGGAAAGAGAAAACCCGCCGGCATTCAGATCCTCCAGATGCTGCAGTTCCACAGTAATATCCTCTTTTTCGAGGAGTTCCGCAATGCCCTCCAGATGGGCATCGCCGAGAACGGCGGCCACCCTGCCGAATTTCCCTGCGATCGAGGATATCCTCTCTGCCATGTGTTCGTTCCTCTCGTCTATCAGAGTCCTTTTCACGGAGGGGAACAGAGCGGCCATCTGGTCGATATAGGACGACGGGTCTTTTTCATACTTTTCGAGCTCCTCTTCTACATTCGCCTTTTTTCTTGAGGGAAGCAAGAGAGCGGAGAAGAGCCTGAACTTCTCCCTCAGACCCATCTCTTTGAGCATCTTTCTGAAGACGAGGGTGGAATCATCATCGACAAAAAAGACAGCGGCACCTACGGAGCGAGCGGCATCCACGGCGCTCAGCATCTCCTCTCCAGCCATGACCCCGAAGGAGTTTCCCAGCTCCTTCTGTATCTTCGCCAGCTTCCGGTATATCAGAGGAAGCGACCTCCTGCCTTCTTCAACGGCCTCCGGATGGGTGAGCGCATAGTATCGACCTCTGTCAAGTTCAACGCATACCGCACGAGGTGCCGTGGAGAGGATTTCCACAGATATGCTTCTTTTGACATCAAGCACATGGGCCACGCCGAGAAGGAACACCTGTTTTTCCACAGTAATCCAGCGTAAGCGACATATATAAGGCTTGGTATCGGGATATGTGAAACTCGTAGTGTTCGATATGGACGGCGTTCTCACCGAGTTCTTCAGCTCGTGGGTCTGGGTGCACAAGCACTTCGGCACGGATAATGAGAGGTCCGTAAAAGATTACCTCGAAGGCAGGATAGATGACGAAGAGTTCATGAGGCGGGACATAGCACTCTGGAAGCAGAAGAAAGAGGGAGTAACGGAGGAGCATCTGAGGGAAATACTCGAAGGCGTCCCGATAAGAGCCGGTGCCAGAGAGTTGGTGAGCTGGCTGCGATCCATGAACATCGAGACAGCCATTGTAAGCGGAGGGATAGACCTGCTTGCGCAAAGGGTCGGAAGGGAGGCAGGAATCGAGCACATCTTCGCCAACGGTATAGAGAGCGATTCCGACGGAAGACTCACGGGAAACGGAGAATCCGTTGTGAAGATAAGGGACAAGGCATTGACGGTCAGAAATCTGAGGCATATGCTCGGAGTCGAGAGGGAGGGCTGCGCTGCGGTGGGAGACAGCAACATAGATGCTTCGATGTTCCGGGAATGCGGGCTGGGAATAGCTTTCAACCCAAGACCAGGTTCTATGGGGCTGGTGGAGAGCGCAGATGTCGTGGTGGAAACGGGCGACCTGCGGGATATCAGGCCGTATCTGGAGGCTTTCTTTGAAAATGAGAAAAAGAAACACAAAGATGAAAAAGCCTAAATACCAAGGACGAATGAAAAGTCATGAGCTTCGAGATTCGGGTAGTCGGGGAAATGCCGCTTGAGGCGGAAGCGGACTACGATACAGCGCTCCGCCTGTTTCTGGAGCAGATAGGATATATAGAGCGAGCAAGTACGGACAATATCGGATATGCGATATTCAGGAAATGCTTCATGGAAAGGCCGGAGAGGGTGTGGACTGCGGAGGAGATCGCCTCTGTGGCGGGAACATCCAAGCCCACCGTCTACAGGTACATCCGGAAGTTGAAGAGCATGGGCCTGATAGAAGAAGGCATCCAGAAAAGGGAAGCGGCCCCCTCCAGAAAGGGATACATGCTGAGATACGGGGACCTCGTGAGGGCATGGAACTTCGTGGAATCACATGTGAAGGTCTCTATGGAGAATTACAGGCGCTCCGTGGAGCACATAGCAAATCTCGCCCGTCAGAGGGAGTAGATGGGCCTCGAAGAGAGAGCGATGAGGGCAATCGCAGACAATTATCCGATGGATATGGAAGCGCTGTCCCGGAAGCTCCGCATCTCACCTTCGAGGACCACCCTATTAATCAAGCGGATGGAGGCGAAAGGCCTCGTGATAAGGGAGATTCTTCCCGATAAGGTCTATCTGAGGCTTACCGACGGCGCTCTGAGGTCGATGATGATAAAAAGGTAGCTGAAATGTGATGAACCCTATGAGTGCTGAGACCTCTTTTATAGTCTCC
>CAZQEG010000102.1:0-1082 GCA_964591575.1 uncultured Thermoplasmata archaeon | reverse complement strand
GCTGTGCAGGATAAGGGGCAGGAGGCACTGTAGGCGCCGTCCCGGGTTGTGGTGGAGACTGGGGGCCGCCTTTTTCCGCCGATTTCACAGCGTCTTCAACCTTCGTTCCGGGAGAACTTATCATGGCTACACCTGCCTGTGCGAGAATTCCCGACGAATTCGGGCCGAAGTTTCCGGCAATCGCAGCCTGAACGCCTTCGTTGATAAGAATCTGAGCGGCCTGTATACCGGCACCGCCTCCGGCTGCCGCGGCAGGGTTCTGAACAACACGGACATTCTTTATCTCTCCGTTCTCTATATCTGCTATTGTGAATGTGGGCGCTCTGGCGAACACGGGAGAAACCGCATCGTCAAGCCCGCCTCTGTTTGTGCTGACAGCTATTTTCATTGCTGACCGCCTCCTTTCTGTGTGGTTCCGTACGGCCAGATTCCCGGCGCTCCCGGGCTGTAAGCCGTTCCGTAGCCGTACCATCTCCCTCCTCGGGGCATTCCGGTGTAGGGGCAGTATCCGAGACTTGCTCCGATTCCTCTTCCTCTTCCGATTCCTCTTCCGTATCCGTACAGCCAGCCTCTGAACCTGTCGAGGAGCCCGTAGCTCCGATATCCGTACTGACCGTATCCGTAGGGCGCATAGCCCATTGCCGCCATTCCGCGGCCGTATCCTCTACCAAATCCTCTCGGCATTTTATCACCTGTTAATACTCATATGCGATGAGTTATTTAAGAGTTTCGCCGAAATCCTCTCGGATAGCAGTTCCCTCCTCCTGATGTATCTCTATGGCCCATCCACGAACAAGAGCCTCGGAAACCTTCTTTCGCCCGCTTTTCAGGTCGTTCCACAGGGTCTTTCTGGACACCCCCATTCTTACGGCAGCCGCCTCCTGAGTCAGGCCTTCGATATCGACAAGCCTCATGGCCTCCAGTTCGCTGAGAAGCAGAACTATAACGGGCGTTCTGCCCCACGGCTGGCCGAGCGGTGCGAAAATCCGGGTACTTGGCATGGCCGACACCCATCTTCCGCCGCGTCCTCTTCCTCTCATTCCGGATGGCATGATTACCATATTGCGCTTTATTACTTAAGC
>CAZQEG010000101.1:0-3425 GCA_964591575.1 uncultured Thermoplasmata archaeon | reverse complement strand
TCCCGCCCGGTCCATTACCTCACAATTATCTCTCCGGTTCCGGATTTATAGTCGAAGACCTGAGGGGGCATTGTCCTGTGATATAAGTCAACTCGGGCAGACTATAAATACGAAAGACTAATGCGGAAGCATGGGCATTCACAGAACCGTGATAAGAGATGCGGTGCACGGCGATATATTCCTGGATAAAACGGATATGGATATAATCGATACACGAGAGATGCAGAGGCTCAGAGGCATAAAACAGCTCGGTACCGCCTATCTCGTTTACCCGGGGGCAATGCATACGAGATTCTCTCATTCCATAGGCACGAGATATGTCGCAGAGAAAATACTCGGAGCTCTCCGCAGCAATGGGGCCGATATAAGCCGGGAGGATGAGGAGGTGGTGAAAGCGGCGGCTCTGGTGCATGATGTCACACATCTTCCGTTCGGGCATACCTTCGAGGACGAAAGAAAGACATTTCCGAGGCACGACAGGGACAGGAAAAGGGCGGAACACTTTCTGACGGAGGGAGAACTGGGGGATGCCCTGAAAGATGCGGGAATCACAAAGGAAGTAATGGAACTGCTTGGCGGCTCACATCCCCTATCAGACATAGTTTCCGGGACCATCTGCGCCGACCTCCTCGATTATATCCGGCGGGACCTCTATTTCACCGGCATAAAAGGGGATTACGATGACAGGGTATTGAGGTATTTCACGCTTGACGGTGGCAGACTCGCACTGAACATGGAGAAATCCGGAGAACTTAGAAGGGATGCGCTCTCCAGCATAATCGATATTCTGAGGCTGAGATATGTCCTGACGGAACGGGTTTATTACCATCATGCGAAGGCGGCTTCCGGTGCTATGATATCGAAGGCGGTGGAACTGGCGATAGCGGAAAAGGACGGCCTTAAAAAGGAGGATATGTATGATATGGGGGACGAGGACCTTATTTCATACCTTATAAGCAGGGAAGGCGGCGTGAAAAAGCTCGCCGAGGGTGTCAGATACAGAAAGCTGTATAAAAGGGTGTATATGGTATCTGGAGAGAAATACAGGGAGAGGTTCGTGCCTTATCATGAGTCGCCTCCGGCGAATCCGGAGTCTGCGATGAAGAACAGGGAGAGCGCGGAGTGGGTCATATCTTCCTCCCTCGGTCTCAAATACGAGGACATCATAATATATGCTCCGAGTATAAATATGCAGATGAAAGAGGCTGATGTTCCCGTAAAAATCCCGGGGAACAGGGGTGCCGTTTCTTTTTCCTCCCTTTCATCCGAAGCACCGGAGATAAGAAGCCTGATGGACAATCACAGAAATCTCTGGAAGTTCTATGTCTTCGCATCACAGGATGCTCTGAAAAGGCTTGGAAAGGAAAGGATAAAGAAGGCATGCCAACAGCACTTCGGAGTGGAGAGTGACATATGACAGAAATTATTGCTCACGATGCTCTGGCGCGAGTATCCGCTCTAAAAGACGGGGATCAGGCGCCTGCAATGCTCTTTTTGGACGATTATCCCGCTCCCGAAGGATCTCTGGCCATAGGCAAAGGGGCAAGCATTGACTTTCGGGAGTTCCCGGAGGTCAGGTATCCTGCGAGCGTTTCTGGTCTGAATGATGTCACAGGCAAGGGAAGGTACGGTGCGGTATATCTGAAGGGAGACAAGGTGGCGCTGTCACACAAGGGTGCGGAGATATACTGGTTCCCGCACATCGCAGAGCTTCTCGGAGACCCGCGGCGTCTGGTCAATGCCTGTATGTATGCGAGAGAACTTGCAGGCACTTCTCCGCTCATATATGCGCCCGGAACCGGAAGGCCCAACCACATAGCGCTCCTCGCATATCTGGGGATAGATCTTTTCGACAACATACCTCTTGTGATGGCTTCGAGGCGGGGAAAATATCTGGATGAGAACGGAGAATGGGAAAGGGCGGCGGATTTTCATGAACTTCTGAGAATGAATGAGGAGAGCGCTCTGCGCGAGCTCGGCATCGTGAGAAGGGCGATAAAGGAAAGGCGCCTGAGAGATATCGTCGAAATGAGGGTCCGCTCCGAGCCCTGGCTCTACGCCGCCCTGAGGCTCGCAGATGAGGAATACTGGGAGTTCTTCGAGAGGCATTCATCCGTAAAGCCGAAAAAGGTCATATATTCCGGCCCGGAATCCATAGAAAGGCCGGAGGTCATGAGGTTCCGGAAGAGGGTTCTGGAAAGGTGGAGGCCCAGAGGAGAGGTGCTTCTGCTTCTTCCATGCTCCGCCGGAAAGCCGTACTCGAAATCCAGGACCCACAGGAAATTAGGAGCTGTTCTCCGTTCCTTGAACGGCTGGGGTGCGGTTCAGGAGATAATAATCACCTCGCCGATGATTGCGGTGCCGAGGGAACTTGAGAGATATTATCCGGCAGGCTATTATGATGCCGCCGTCAGGGGAAAATGGGATGCTCAGGAGATTGAGGCGATAAATGAGGCACTGCAAAACATAAAGCGCTCCGGCGCCTTCAGGCATATTATAATCCACCTTCCCGAGGATATGGAATTCGTTTCCGAGGCGGTACACGGGGAATGGACCGTCGAAGGTAGCCCGACATCGTCCGAATCTCTGCACAATCTCCGCCTTGCTCTTGAGGAAGCGCTGTCCGATGTTAGGAAGCAATCCGCCGGAAAGAGAGCGCTCTGGACGCTCCAATCTATGGTGGAATACCAGTTCGGTATCGAAGGCGGGGAGATGGTTGACACCGCAAAAGGGAGATGGCCGGAGATAAAGGGGTTCATGGACGGAAAACAGACCGTGAGTTTCGTCGAGAAGAAATCTTCTCTGTCGATAACAGCAGAGGGAGGGAAGATACTGGCGGAGAAGGGTATTTATCGGGTGTTTATCTCAGATTTCGAGATAACCGGAGATATATTCTCCGTGGGTGTCGAGGGAGCCGACCAGGAAATAAGGGAAGGGGATGATGTTGTAATTATCCGCAAGGATGAACCGGTCGCGGTGGGAATAGCAGAGAGGAGCGCATCCGGGATGGTAGAAAGCAGTAGAGGTCTGGCGGTCAGGGTGAGAAAGAAGATAAAGTAGATTTCACCAGTTCACTGTCCAGACGCAGTCTGATGTCGCATGAATCCAGTACCCCTTTCCGGGTTCCATAATATCCGTGGATGCAAGAGTTTCTATCTGTCCCGAGGTGGTATTGTAGACCTGCACATAGTCATAAGAAATTCCAGATAGTGCCTCCGCAACTGTTTGCGTAGCATTGTTGCTCGGATAACCGACAAGATTCCAGCCTTTATCCAAATATATGCGTGTCTCACCCCTATCTCTTGCAGAACCAATCAGAGTGCCGTTTGCCGTCGCATGCACCCAGATGCTCATCGTGTTATTCACATCCGGGAAGCCGATGAACTTGAAACTGGAAGAGCGCCGAGAATAATGGAAAGGAGAAA
>CAZQEG010000100.1:0-3438 GCA_964591575.1 uncultured Thermoplasmata archaeon | reverse complement strand
TTCAACTTCACATGGGACGTTGTGGACAAATGGGCGGAGGACAGGACGAAGCTCGCCCTGATATCCGTGGACGAGAACGGAGATAACCCGCAGTACCACACATTCTGGGACCTGAAGATACTCTCCAAGAAGTTCGCAAACTATCTGAGAGAGATCGGAATAAAGAAGGGTGACAGGGTTTTCCTCCTTATCCCGAGGATTCCCGAGTTCTACATAGCGGTCCTAGCGCTCAACAGGATAGGCGCGGTTTTCATGCCGACCCCGACATTATTGACTCCGCATGACATAGAATACAGGGTGAACAGTGCGGAGGCCGTGGCTGCCATAGTTGACCACGATTATGCGGACAGGGTGGATGAAGCGAGGAAGAATCTTAAAACGCTGAAGCACTACATAGTCATCGGAGGGGAAAGGAGGCACTGGGTTTCATACGAGAAGGTCATGGAGAGCGCATTGCAGGAGCACCCGGCTGTGGTGGAGAGCGCCGTCATAGGAGTTCCCGACCCTGACGGGGTTAGAGGACAGCTTGTAAAGGCATATGTCGTACTTAAAAAGAGATACGAAGCGAGCAAAGAGCTAAAGAAGGAGCTTCAGGACCATGTCAAAAAACTCACGGCGCCTTACAAATATCCGCGAATAATCGAATTTGTGGATGCGGACTACCTTCCGAAGACCCAGAGCGGAAAGATAAAGAGGAAAGAGCTTAGAAAGATGGAGGAAGCGAAGATGAAGGGTTGAAACCCTTCTTATTTTCAAGAGGTGATATCATGCAAGAGAAGGTAAAGAGAGCGATAGAAATGCTGGAACAGATTGCAGAGGACAATTCCATTCCTAGGAACATAAGGAAGGGTGCCACGGAGGCAAAGGAGAGGCTGATTAATGAGAAAGAGCCTCTGGATGTGAGAGCCTCGAGCGCAATATTCATAATGGACGAACTTGCCAACGACCAGAATCTACCGCTTCACGGAAGGACGGTCGTATGGAACATAATGAGTCAGCTGGAGGCGCTCTTCGCCGATGAAGTGAAGAAATAAAACCATATTATCGATACTTTTCACGGATATTTTACGAAGGCATCGGTTATCGACAGGGTTTGCGAACCACTTGAGATATCAGTGGATTTTATATGGCAGAGGCGCCGAATCTTCCGAGAAGAGTGCAGTAGCTGATAAGTCAGACGATAAGTATATATGCTGTGTCGTGATAGTGGAATAAGAACATGAAGACATATATCACGATATTCTTCAGGAGTGAAGGCGGGCGACCTTCCGATGTGATAGATTCGCTGGTACAGTTGGGATTCAAGCCGATAGCTGGGCCGTATGACATGGTATACGAATGGCCGAACCATGCGACGGTGCAGGATGCCATAGATTTCGCCGACCAGATTCAGCTGACACTGGAAGGTATGGGTGTCATGTTCAAGATAGAGACCGTGCAGTAATCAGTGAATCCTCTTGGCATAGACCCTTACGATATCCCTCGCTTTTACGGAGCCTTCCTGCACGAATCCATATCTTGTCTTTATTTTGTGGATTACCACCATATCTCGGTCTATTCGGAAGGAGTCGCCTATAAAGAAATCCTCGTCCGGAACGGCACTTATTTTCTTTGAAACCGTTTTATCCCCCCGGTTTATCGAGAATTTCACATTCACTCGGTCATATCGTTTCAGCCAGACCGAGTCTATGTCTCTCACATGCGCATGGTCCTTCCTCTTTCCACCGCTTTCGATGGATGTCACTCTCACAGGAATGTCATCGGCAACGAGTTCATCCCCCACGCAGAGGACATCGTCCGGCCTTAGTTCGAGAGATGTTTTTTTAGATTCCCCGCCCTCGCTTAGTATGGCCCGTATCTTTATTGGCGGGCTTTCCCGAATCTCAGCCCGGTGTATTCCCCCGCACACGGAGCATTTCACCGTTCCCTCGAAGCTCAGCGAACCGTTCTTCTCCCTTATATTTCCCTTTATCACCACATGCCTTGTTTCTTCCCCGCAGAAAGGGCACTCCACATATACCGAACCCGGAACATTCATTCGATCACTCCTCATATTCATCTATTATAAGCCGTATTAGTTCTTCCTTTTTGAAATCCATCAAATCTTCGTCCTTCATCACAGCAAGGCTCTCTTTGAGCTTTTTATATGCAGCTTCCGGAATTCTGTTCCTGAACCGCTCTATTTCAGCGGAGAGCTCCTTAGCCAGCTTTGTCCCTTTCGGGCTCTTTCTCTTTTCTCCTTCCACAACGACTCCGAGGCCTCCGATTATGGAATATTTGTGGGAGTTCTCACTGTGCCTCGTGCTTCTCGCCTTGACTATCTTGAGCATCCTTTCCCCCCTGTCCTCCAGAGCTTTGTACTCCAGATGTATGACATTGTCCGCAAGATACATGGGTATCACGACCTCGGGACCGGAAAGGTCTCCTTTTGTTCCGTGTTCTTCGAGGGTTGCGACGACCGTGCCTATCTTCCTCATCTCCTTAAGCATAAAACCTATGACATCCCTCTGCTCGTATTTGTCTTTCAAGGACCAGAGTACCGGCGTAAGAGGGTCTATGGCAATCCTCGCATTTGCACCTTTCCACCTGTTCACAAAGGAAGGAAGCTCTTTCTTTATGAATGTCGAAAAATCTCTGCCAGAAGCATCTATGAAAACCAGCGATTTCTCACCGATATAGCGGTTTATGTCCTTCCACCCCATCTCTATCGCTTCTTTTATTATCTGCTCCTTGTTCTCGTCAAGGCTAACAAAAACGCCTTCCTGTCCGTCTTCGAGACCCCTTCTTATGAACTGGGTGGCGAATGTGGTCTTCCCTGCGCCCGAGCAGCCTATTACCACAGTGGTCGAGTTCTCATTTATCCCCCCGTCCATCAGGGAGTTCAGCCCGTAAACACCGCTTTTGATCTTTCTCATTTCTCTTCCTCCCGGAGATCTGCGCACATATCTTCCGGAATCTTTCCGGTCTTCCTGTACTCGGAGAAGTGTTCCAGCCATCTGGGATGGCGCGGAGCGCTCTGAACGAACTCCACGAACTTCGTCAGCAGTTCCGTGGTTTCTCTGTGAAGGTGGTGCTCTATGCCGCACGCGTCCTCTTCGGCAATCTCCTCCGGTATCCCGAGTATCGTGAGGAAGTTCTTAAGTACAAAGTGCTTTTTCATTATCTCAGAGGCCACTTTTTTCCCCTTTTCCGAGAGGATTATGGGTTTATAAGGTTCATATATCACAAAGCCGGACTCTCCAAGTTTTTTTATCATATCCGTGACACTGGGGGGCTTCACGGAGAGCGCTCTGGCTATATCCGAAACGGTGGCATACCCTTTCTCACTTGTGAGGGAGTATACCGTTTTCAGGTAATCTTCCTCGGTCTCGCTCACATTTCTCTTTTTCATGTAATCACCTAACTTCTTTAAGTATACTTAAAACTTGCGGTATTCTC
>CAZQEG010000099.1:0-3438 GCA_964591575.1 uncultured Thermoplasmata archaeon | reverse complement strand
CCCGGAAAATTCATCCTCTTCGGAGAGCACGCAGTTGTATACGGAAGGCCCGCAATAGCCGTTGCCATAGACATGAGAACGGAGGCGAAAGCGTCCTTTTCCGAGGATTTCGACATCGACGGAAGGCCTCTGAATGAGGTGAAGAGCTCTTACATAAGAGAGATAATCAGGCGATGGGGCAAAGAACCAGTATCTCTGCGGATAAGCTCGGAAGTGCCGCCTTCATCCGGTCTGGGCTCCTCCGCAGCGCTCTCCGTTGCCACCACTGCGGCTCTTCTGTCGCTACACGGCAGTGTCACCAAAGAAGAAGCGGCCAGAAAGGCCTTCGAGATAGAATATGCGGTTCAGGGGGGCGCCAGTCCCACGGATACCTCCACATCCGCGCTCGGCGGTGCGGTCTTCATCGGTAACAGAGGCGGCGAAGGCTTCAGATGGAGAATGGAGAAGAACGGAAAATCCTGGGACATAAACAGCATAGAGGTGCCGGAACTGATATTCGTTGTGGGGGTAACGGGCGTCCACTCCTCGACAAAGAGCATGGTTCGGATGGTTCGGAGGCTTGTTGAGAGAAGCCCTCTCGGTATGGATGTCATAGATGATATCGGAGGGCTGGTCAGCCGTGCGGTAAAGAGCCTTGAAAGAGGGGACAAAGAGGATATCGGGGCACTCATGAACGAGAATCACGAGCTTCTGAAACTCCTCGGCGTCAGCTGTAAGGAGATAGAAGAGCTTAGGAGCGCCATAAAAGAGCTGGTCTACGGCTCGAAACTCACGGGAGCCGGCGGCGGCGGAAGCATAATAGCGCTCACGGACAGACCCGAAGAGGTTGTGAAAAAGATAGAGAAAACAGGGTGCAGAGCATATACCGTTAGACCTGACAAAGAAGGGCTCGTGATATATAACTAAAATATTGAAGATATTATATCGACTATCTTCGATGCCAGCTCCTTCTTTGTCCCTTCGAAGCCTTTAACTTCGTTTTTTCGGATGATATAAGCCCTCGTTTTCTCGGTTCCGACATCGGATATCCTGTTTGCCACCATTACATCTGCGCCGTATTCCTCCGCCCTCCGCTCCGCCCTTCTTATGAGCTCCTCCGTATCCTTCACGGATTCCAGTTTGAAAGCGACGAGCACCCCCTCAAACCTCTTCCTTATGTGCTCCAGCACCTTTTCCGTGGGCTTCATTCTCAGTATAAGCTCCGGCATGCCAGACACAATCTTTCCTTTCTGTCTCTCCGGGCTGTAGTCGGATATCGCCGCCGGCACAATCACCGCATGGTAGTCCATCATGCTCCCGTCAAGCATCTTTATAAGTGATACAACATCAGAAAATCGCTCCGTAGTGAGCCAAATGGGCGGCTCCGAAGATGCCTCTCCGAGCCAGAGGTCGACATCCGCGCCCCTTTCAAAGGCTTCAAGCGCTATTTCTATCCCGGTCGCTCCCGTGCTTCTGTTTGTTATAACCCGGACATCGTCGATGCTCTCGCGTGTAGCGCCTGCTATCACAAGTATCCTTTTTCCCCGAAGGTCTCCCTTTCCTATGGCCCGGACCACTCTCGACACGATCTCGTAATTGTCCGCCATCTTGGCCTTCTTCTCCTCGAATCTGGGCTCCACAAACTCCACACCCAGCCTTTTCAGCCTCTCGATGTTCCTGAGAACCACCTGATTCTCATACATCGTGGCATGCATTGCCGGCACTATCATCATCGGGATGCCAGTGCCCATTGCGGTACTTGCAAAGGTGGTTACCGGCGTGTCATCTATTCCGCAGGCAATCTTGGATATGGTATTCGCAGTAGAAGGCGCAATAAGCAGCAGGTCGGCATGCCCTTCGACATCACCGCAGAGCTGGACATGCTCGACCGCACCTGTAAGCTCGGTTACGGGCCTGTGCCCTGCTGCAAAATAGAGCGAATCCGGATGGATTATCTTCGAAGCGGCGGGGCTCATCACAGGATAGACCTCGGCTCCCCTGCGTATGAGTTCCCTTGCGAGCTTCACGGTCTCCACTGCGGCTATGCTCCCTGTTATGCCCAGAACTACCTTCTTTCCGCCGAGTGCGGAGTCTTTCGACGCCCTTATCTCCGAACTAGGATGCATTCTTCCTCAGCTCTCCGAGTATCTCTGCCGCTCTCTCCGTATTTATCTTTTTCTCTTTCACCATTCTGCTTGCGACTGCATCCACCTCGTCTCCTTTTGCCCCTGCGGTCGCAGCAACATTTCTGGCATGCAGTTCCATATGACCTCTCTGGATTCCCTCGGTTGCCAGAGCGCGGAGCGCTCCGAAGTTCTGGGCAAGTCCGACCGCAACTATTACCTGCGCAAGCTCGTTCGCTGTCTTTACCCCGAGTATCTTCACATTCGCCCTTGCTGTTGGGTGCACCTTTGTCGCCCCACCGACAAGTCCCACGGCCATCGGTACCTCTATGGTCCCGACAAGGTCTCCGTTCTCATCCTTCTCCCACTGGGTTATCGGCTGATATTTTCCGGTTATCGCAGCATAGGAATGCACGCCAGCCTCGACTGCCCTGAAATCGTTTCCAGTGGCTATAACAACCGCACTTATCCCGTTCATCACTCCCTTGTTGTGGGTAGCGCAGCGGTAGGGGTCTGCCTTTGCGAAGTGGTAAGCCTTCACGATGCCGTCCACCACCTCTTCCCCGCCTATCGTGTCCCTGTCCCATACTGCTCTGGCCCTCGCAAGCCTGTGTGTGGCGAGATTCGATATTATCCTGAGATACACTCTTCCACCGGTGATATTTTCTATGAAAGGTGCGACATACTCCGCCATGGTATTTACGGCGTTGGCGCCCATCGCATCCCTTGTGTCTATTATGAGGTGAGTTATCACCATGGGACCGGAATCCGTATCTATCACCCTGACCACGACATCCCTTGCACCGCCTCCGAACTTCACGAGTATGGGGTCTCTCTCGTCGCACATCTTCATTATTTCCTCTTTATGCTCAAGAATCTTCATTTTTGCGCTCCACGGGTCGCTTACATCGGTAATCTGTATCTGTCCTATCATCACGCTGCCGCTCATGCTCGTATGAAATCCTCCCTTCACCCTTGCCATTTTGGCTGCGTTGCTTGCTGCGGCAACCACGCTGGGCTCCTCTATCGCCATGGGTATCAGGTAATCACGATCGTTTATCAGAAAGTTCGTCGCTATCCCGAGTGGCAGAGGGAATTTTCCTATAACGTTCTCTATCATCTTGTCAAGAAGCTCGATGTCAACATTGCCGTTGAGTATGGTTCTCCTCTCCTCCTCCGTGAGCTCTGCAAAATCGCCGACCTTCTTCAGTCTTTCTTCCAGCGAAAGCCTGTATAATCCCGGTATTCTGGAACCTGTCATTTTTACACCTGCTTTGCGATTATTGGCGAACTATAAAGGATTTGCGGAAAGGAGGTACTGCTGATGCAGAGAGAC
>CAZQEG010000098.1:0-3444 GCA_964591575.1 uncultured Thermoplasmata archaeon | reverse complement strand
GATGTATTCTCATGCGACTCATCCGCGACACCTACCACCCTGCAGCCTACAACATGGCCCTTGACGAAGCCCTGCTGAGATTGAACGGCGGGCCGGTCTTCCGCACCTATTCATGGGAACCATCGGCGGTGAGCATCGGCTATTTCCAATCGATAGAGGAGGAGGTGGACCTTGAGAAAGCGGAAGAACTGGGTGTCGATGTGGTGCGAAGGATAACCGGAGGCGGAGCCGTGTTCCACGACAGGGACGGGGAGGTAACATACAGCATCGTGCTTCCGTACGGGCATCCTGCGGTGGGGGAGAGCGCAAAGGAATCCTACAAGGTTCTCTGCGGAGGAATAGTCGAGGCCCTGGGGTTTCTCGGTCTTGATGCCAGCTTTGCGGGGATAAACGATGTCATCGTAAATGGAAAAAAGATTTCGGGGAGCGCTCAGACGCGCAAGAGATGGGGAGTTCTCCAGCACGGTACTCTTCTCTATGACCTGAAACCGGATGTCATGTTCTCGCTTCTCAGGATTCCGAATGAGAAGATAAAAGATAAGATGATAAATAACATCTATGAGAGGGTGACATCACTCAGGCATCTGGGTCTCGATGTCAGCAGGAAAGAGGTGGAGGATGCTTTTGTCAGGGGTTTTTCAAGGGTTCTCGGCGAAGATATGGAACCGACCGTACCCACGGAAGAGGAGCGTGAGATGGCAGAAAGAATAGCGGAGGAAAGATATGCATCAAGAGAATGGAATTTCAGAAGGTAGAGCGGATTACAAGGTGAGCGGGGGCAAGCTCATAAGGGTTCGGGCATGGCACGATGGGCCGATAATAAAAAAAGTGCGGTTCAACGGTGATTTTTTCGCTCATCCGGAAGAGGCGGTAGAGGAACTCGAAGATTCGCTTCAAGATGTGCGATTTGCGGAATCATTCGAGATAATAAGGTCCTTTTTCAGGCAGAACGAGGTAATAGGCGCTTCCGCAGAGGATTTCATATCCGCTCTGAAGATTGCGCTGGGTGAACTTTAAATAAAGCCCTTTCATGCTCCGCTCCATGACAACCCTCATCATAGGGGAGAAAGCCAATGCAGCCAGACGAATAGCGCAGGTGCTTTCCAACGGGAAAGTCAGGCCGAAAAGAGAGGGAAGGGTGAGCATATATGATTTCGAAAGAGATGGGGAGAGGTATCATGTGATGGGGCTGAGCGGCCATATCGTCTCGCTCGATTATGCTAAGAAATACAACGGGTGGACGAAGGTTGACCCCGAGGAGCTGATATGGACCGAGCCGGAGAAAGAGGTCCATGCGAAAAGCATCGGGAGCATCCTGAAAAGGCTCGGGAAGGAATGCGGCACAGTGATTATCGCAACGGACTATGATAGAGAGGGGGAGCTTATAGGGATGGAGGCGCTCGACATAATAAAAGAGGTAAACCCCGATATAAAGGTCAAAAGGGCGAAGTTCAGCGCTCTGATAAAGCCCGAGATAGAGAAGGCGTTCGCAAACCTCACGGAACTCGACGAGAATCTGGCGAAATCTGCGGAATCGAGGCAGTACATAGACCTTGCATGGGGTGCAGTTCTAACAAGGCTGATATCCATAGCCTCCAAGAGGCTCGGAAGGGAGTTCCTGTCGGTAGGGCGGGTTCAGAGCCCGACTCTGGCAATGATAGTGAAAAGGGAGCTCGAGATTCGGAACTTCAAGCCCGAAAGGTTCTGGAAGGTCATCGCCGAGATGCGGTACAGGAAAAAGTTCACTGCCGAGCACGAGGACGGGAGTATATTCGACGAAGAGCGCAAAGATGCGATTTTAAAGGCGACAGAGGGAGCGGAGAGCGCAGAGGTCATGAAATATACCGACGAGATTAAAAAGAACAGGCCGCCGATTCCCTTCAATACCACCACGATGCTCACAGAGGCCACCAAGCTGGGGCTGAGCGCTTCCCGTGCGATGTCAATAGCAGAGCAGCTTTACACGGAGGGTTATATCAGCTATCCTAGGACGGACAACACGGTCTATCCGGCGGGGATGAATCCGAGAAACGCTCTCAATAATCTCATGAAATCTCCATTCAAAGCCGAGATAGAGGAGATTCTGGCGCAGGAGAGAATAATTCCCACCAGGGGGAAGGTGCGGACCACTGACCACCCGCCGATATATCCGGTGAGGGCAGCGAGCAAAGCAAAGTTCAAAGGGGAGAAATGGGCGCTCTACGAGCTAATAGTGAGGAGATTCATGGCAACGATGGCACCCGCAGCGGAGGTGCGCATCCAGACAGCGGAGCTTGATATCAACGGTGAGAGGTTCCTGTCTCACGGAGCGAGTCTTATCAAGCAGGGATGGTATAAATATTATCCATATATAAAGTTCAGAGGGAAGCCCATCGCAGAACTCAAAGAGGGGCAGACTGTCAAAGTTCTCGGTATAGAGGCGAAAGAGGATACCACAAAACCACCTTCCAGATACACTCAGGCCTCACTTCTCAAGGAGATGGAAAGGCTCGGTCTCGGGACGAAATCCACGAGACATGAGATAATACAGAAGCTCTACGACAGGAAATATGTTAGCGGGAAGAGCATAAGACCCACAAAAACAGCGATAAGTCTCATAGAAAGCCTTGCGGAACATGCGAAGAACATAACCGAACCTGAGATGACCGCAGCTCTCGAGAATGACATGGGCGGTATAGCGAGCGGAACAAAGGCCTTCGATGAGGTCGTGAAGGAATCGAGGGGCATGCTCGAAAAGGTGACCCGGCAGATAAAGAAGGAGGAAAAGTCCATAGGCGGAGCGATATCCAGGGCCTCGGATTCCGAGAACATCCTCGGAAAATGCCCGGCATGCGGCGGAAACATCGTGATAAGAAGGGGAAAGAACGGAAGATTCGCAGGATGCTCCAATTATCCGGAATGCAAGGTCACCTACCCGCTTCCTCAGACAGGGAGGATAGAGCCGACTGGAAAGCAGTGCGAGGTATGCGGTGCTCCGATAATAAAGGTGATATATCCGGGCGAGGTCGAGGAGAGATGTATAAATCCCACATGTAAGACGAACGAAGGAAGGGGAGTCGTGGGCAAATGCCCGGTATGCGGCGGAGACCTCATCATCCGAAGGTCAAGAAGGGGAAAGAGGTTTATCGGCTGTTCCAACTATCCGGCATGCGGAAACACATACCCGCTCCCGCAGAGGGGAAAGCTGGAATTCACCGGAGAGGTCTGCCAGTACTGCGGAGCGCCTATAGTTACGGTTATAATGAAAGGAAGAAAACCATGGAAGTTCTGTGTCAATCCGAACTGCCCGGGAAAGGAAAAGAAGAAGAAAGGGAATTCCAAGGTATAGACGACCAAAATGCTTGACGCCCGCTAGGCCCCTTTCTCCACTCATATAACTAAGAGAAAGGGCCGGGGCCGGGATTTGAACCCGGGCTAAGGGATCCACAGTCCCTGATGCTACCA
>CAZQEG010000097.1:0-3452 GCA_964591575.1 uncultured Thermoplasmata archaeon | reverse complement strand
TCGCAGTATCTCCTTTTTTCAGGGATTTCGCCAGTTCCACGGCCTCTTTCGTCGCTTCAACCGTTCTCTCGTCCGAAAATGGATGGGACGCCTTCTTTATTTCGATATTCCCCAATTTCGCATGCTCTATTGAATTCACTATTCCGCCCTGTATTCTGTCCTCAAGAACCGAGTGAAGGGCCTTCGCCATGTGGTACGATGCCTTTCCCATACCGAAGACAAATATCCTGCCGCCTATCCTCTCTCCGCCGACATATACGTCCTTTCCTTCCATACTTACATTATTAGGAATTACCGTGTCGGGATGAACAGAGGACATGGCTGAGTTGAGCGCTCCGATTATCGGCCCTTCTCCATCTATGAACCTCATAATGCGAGCCTCAGTACGGCCTCCACATCCTTCTTATTCATCTGTCTCGGGTAGCCTATCGGATATCCTATCGAGCCGTTGGATGCTATCTTCGGTATGTCTTCTTCCGGTATCCCTGCATCGCCGAGAGTGACAGGAGCGCCCCATTCGGCATACATGTTCCTTAGCCTTCTAAGGACCGATTTTGCATCCTCTCTTATTCCGAAAATTCGCTCCCCGAACCGCTCTATCTTGTTCCTATGAATGCCGATGTTGTATTCCAGAACAGCCGGCAGAACTATTGCAAGTCCTGCTCCGTGGGCGATGTCATATATTGCAGAGAGAGCGTGCTCTATCTGATGGCTTGCCCAATCTCCTCTTCTTCTTCCGACAGCGGTCATTCCGTTGAGGGCCATGGTGGCGCTCCACGCAAGTTCCGCCCTTGCATCATAGTCGTTCGGATTGCGCAGAAGCACATCGACACTGTCCATTATCGTCCTTACCAGAGATTCACACAGCCTGTCCGGGAAGTTCAGATTCTCGGAGCCGTTGAAGTAGTACTCCGCCACATGGGTTATGGCATCTATACCGCCATAGACCGTCTGCTCTCTCGGAAGGCTGAACTGCACGCTGGGGTCTATTATGGAAACGCGGGGATTTGTCAGCGGTGCTCCGTGCATTCCCTTCTTCTCAAGGGTATCGTCCCTTGTGACCACCGAATTTCCGTTCATCTCCGAGCCTGTGGCAGATATTGTGAGTACCACATATATCGGATGTACCTTTGAAGGAGGACCCCCTGTGTAAAAGTCCCAGACATCGCCCTCGTATGGAATTCCTGCAGCGATTCCCTTGGATGCGTCTATGACGCTCCCGCCGCCCACCGCCAGCACCGCACCGCATCCGTTCTCCTTTGCAATCTTTATTCCCTCACGAACCTTTGAAAGCCTCGGGTTCGGCGTAACTCCCCCGAGTTCCGTCCACTCTATGCCGTTCTCCTTTAGGGATTCCACGGTGCTGTCATACACCCCATTCCTCTTTATGCTTCCTCCGCCGTATACAAGAAGGGCCCTATTGATTCCGTCTGCGGCCATCTCCTTCCCAATCTCTTTTATTCTTCCTTTTCCGAACAGCACTTTCGTCGGATTCCAGAATGTGAAGTTCTCCATACAATCACCGGCCCTCCATGCTTACTGATATTTATAAAGTTGACCTGCCTGAGCATGGAACAAAAGACAATGACCTGCAAAAGCTCTAAATATCCATATGCGTTGTGCTATCAGATGCCCAGTGAGTCGTTTAAGGTACCGTCGCCCTACAAAGCCCCCTTTATAATGGCGATACTCGGTGGTTTACTCATAGGAAGCAGCGCTCTTGTGGACCTTCTTCCGCTCAAAGACCTCTTCATATACCGCATAACGCTGGTTTCTCTCGGAACTTTTGTCTTCGGCAGCGGGCTCTATTCCATGAGCTACAATGTCGGAAAGCGCACGATTCTCGAGCACCCGAGGAAACTTCTCGTAAAGCTGAGAAGGGTGGGCGGAAGCACGAAAAAGGCGGAGAAAGCATACATGGATGCATGGAGGACAAGGCCATGGGAAGTCAGGAAGTTTTACTCCCTTGTGAACGAATCGGTCGAACTGTCAGCATCCGGAATCATAAAAGAGGCAAAAAGGCTCATGAAGAAGAAGGGCTATGATGTTTCAAAGGTGGAACGGATACTTCATGCCGCATATGAGGAGTACAAAAAAGGTACGGACAAAGGTATAGAGAACGGCGGAAAACTGATAAAAAAGGCAATAAAGACCGCCAGAGAGCTCAAGATAAGCGAGAAAATGGCCGTCACTTCGACAAAAAAGGCCGAACAGATACTTAAAGAGATCAAAACAAAGGAGTACGTGAACAAAAAGAAGGAGGTCGATGAGGCCGAGGACCTGCTCAAGATGTCCAGAGACCTGCTCAAGAAGGAGGATTTCAAAACAGCCCTCATACTCGCTCAGGAAGCGCAGAAAAAGGCGGCGGAGATGAAGGACATAGAGGAGAGGTCGAAGCGCTATGTCAGAAAGACCGAGATGATAATGGAAAAACTGGAGAACGAGGAGATGATATCTCCAGCCGACCCCGATTATCTTAAAGCTACCGAGATATACAATGCATCAAAGATAATGATAGACAAAAAGATGTTCGACATAGGGCTTGTTCTGATAAAAGAGGCGAAATCAGAGGCCGAAAAGCTTCTTCCCACCGACGAGCTCACACCATGGGCGTATGTCTGCCCCATATGCTTCGATTACGTCTGCCCGGACGAGCACTGCGGTCTTAGCCTATCTCCATCGCCGCTTAAAGAGGATACCTGCAGATATGTCTGCGAATGCGGCGCTCACTATCATCTGTGCTGTATAGACCATATAAAGGACTTCAAATGTGTTTACTGCGGAAAACCGCTTAAAAGCCACTCAAAAGCACCATCCTGATGCCTAAATGATTCGGCTTTCGTCAGATATCCGGAAAGGGATTCCACATCCTTTATATCCGCCCTGCACAGGCTAGCAATCTCTCTCCTCTCTGCAAGAGAGAATTCCATGCCCAGAGAAGAAAGCTGATTCCGGAGAGCTCTGGCAAGCTCACCCCCTTTTCTGTCCCAGTCCGTTAGTATGCATGCGTGTGTGTACCGCTTCATCAGCTCTTCGCTGTTCTCCACTATGGAGCGCCCAGTATTCAGCACGAAGATATTCCCGGATATTCCGAGCTCTCTCAGCGCATTTCTATCCTTCCGCCCTTCGACGATGATGACGCTGTCGTCATCGAACTCGCTGATGTCTTCCAGAATTTCCCGAATTCTTCTGAGATTCTCCTCATCAATCCTCATAGTACACACTTTGTGCCCTCCTGACATGTTCTTTGATCTTCGGGCCCAAAAATATTCGGACCTCTCCCCATGCACTCTTGCCGTACCTCTCGCATGTCCGTACGAAATACCCATGAGTAAAAATGGAATTCTCACTTAAAGTTTATCGTGCTTTCATCTCCCAAGATAAAAAATTTTTGCTCGTTTGAACAAATCCGATACTGAAAAAAGCAGTTTGATTTTGGTAAAAACCAGCGG
>CAZQEG010000096.1:0-3471 GCA_964591575.1 uncultured Thermoplasmata archaeon | reverse complement strand
AGGATATACGGTGAGATTCTGGACGGCAATGCCGTAACTCCTGTGATAAAGGAAGGGGCAAGGCATGCATTCTATGTCTATACCATCAGGGTGAAGAACCGGGAAGGCCTCAGGGATTTTCTGAAAAACAGCGATATAGGAACAGGAATCTATTATCCGATACCCGTACACCTGCAGCCCGTGGTCAGGGAAAGAGTGAAGCCGGAAAAGCTCCCGATAACCGAAAAGGTGGTGAATGAAATAATCTCCCTGCCGATGCACCCGCAGATGTCGGATGAGGACGCAAATTATATAGCAAATAAGGTTCTTGAGTTTGTGAGGCGATGAAATGAAAGTAGCACAGATAGGAACAGGATACTGGGGGCGTAATCACGCCAGAGTCTGGAAGGAACTGAAGGACGAGGGAATCGTGGACGATGTGATACTTGTGGATGTCAAGGAGAGCGCTGTTAAGCCTATCGCGGATAATTTTTCTCTATCATATAAGACTTCGACGGATGACATTCCTGCAGATATAGATGCCGTGGACATAGTGGCGCCGACGCCGCTTCACTTCTCACTATCGAAAAGATTTCTCGAAGAGGGAAAGCATGTCTTTGTGGAAAAGCCCATGACCGCAACCTCCGTGGAGGGCGAGACTCTTGTCGAAATCGCTGAGAAGGAGGGAAGGATACTGATGCCCGGACATCTTTTCAGATATCATCCCGCTCTGAACCGCCTGAAGGGGATGATTGCCAGCGGCAGGTTCGGGCGAATCTTTTATATGAAAACCGTGAGGAGCGCAATGCGGGTGCCGAGGAAGGATATGGGTGTTCTTCTTGCTCTGGCCATACACGATGTTGACACTTACACATATATTCTGGGTAAAAAGCCCGACAGCGTGCTCTGTGATGCTTCAAGTCACTTCTGGGATGGAATAGAGGATGTTGCATCCCTGACCCTCAGATACGGGGATATCACCGGTTACATATTCGAAAGCTGGCTTTCTCCTGTGGGAAACAAGATCCGTGAGATATATGTGGCAGGAGAAAACCTCTCGGCCAGAGTGGATTATCTGAAACCAGATGTGATAGAACTTTATGATACCAGCATCACCCGGACAAACGGAGACTGGATTCTCGAGAATGAGGGAATGAGAAGCATAACGGTTCCTTATAAAGAGCCGCTGAAAGAGGAATTGCTGGATTTCGTTCACTCATGCAAGACTGGAAAAACTCCAGAGGCAAACATGTATGCGGGTCTTGAGGCGGTCAGAGTTGTGGAATCTGCTATGGAATCCGCATCCACAGGAAAAAGAGTAGGTCTTTGAGGCGGCCCAGTTTTAGGCATTTTCCTGAATTTCTATGGAGAATATATCGAGATAGCCATTGACTTGGGCAAAGCCCTCTCTTCCCGAACTTATATATAGAATGCTTTCATGTGCGCAATCCATGGGTATCTCAGGAACAGATACTGGCTTTATAACTTGTACAGCATCCGTGAAACTTAGAAATGAGTTCCCGCATGTGGATCTTATGAAGGAAAATGCAGAGATGGCCAAACCATCTTTGTTGATATTCGAAAAGACTGACAATATGATGGGTAGGAGCACAAAAATCATGGGCATTTTCCGTTCATGGAGGAGCTTGGAAATCGGGTGATAACATGGTTAAGCAGATATTCATAGGCGGGACAGGAAGGAGCGGTACCACAATACTTTCGAGGGTACTTGGAAAGCATAGAGATATTTATAGGTATCCGTTTGAGACAAGGTTCATAATAGACCCTGACGGGCTTATAGACCTTGTTTCCGCTCTCTCCGATGACTGGTCACCATGGAAGGGAGATGCGGCTGTGAGAAGATTCGAAAAGATGATGTGGGAGATATACCCTCCGACTATAAGAGGAAATTTCAGGAGGATTGCGAGTCAGGTGATTCCAAAGATTGGCATAAGCCCCCCGAGATATGCAATATGGATATCCTATAAAGATATAATGCCGAGAAAAGAATTTATGAAAAATGTCGATGAATTCCTCGGAAAAATTATATATCGGAAGTTCAAAGGATACTGGGTGGGGACGCCGGAATACGCATTAGGGCCGAGGATAGTGGCAACAAAAAGGTTTGAAAGGAAGAAAATAATGGGCTTATCCGGAAAGCTTGCCAACTCAATATCCAGCTATCCCATGAAAAAGGAGGGTAAACGGATATGGCTTGACCATACTCCCTATAACATACTACATGCATCTTTCCTTTACGAGATGTTTCCGGATATGAGACTGATTCATGTTTACAGAGACCCGAGAGATGTGATAAGCTCCTACAAAACAATGAATTGGGGGGGAAACAGCGCTCTCGATAATGCACTCTGGATAAAAGAGATACTGGAAAAATGGGAAGAAGAGAAGAAAAAGATACCGAAGGATGTTTACTATGAAGTCAGAATGGAGCACATGATAAGAAACCCGGAGAAAGAACTGAGAAAGCTGACGGCGTTCCTGGGTCTGCAGTTCGATGAGAAGATGATGGAAATAGACCTGAGCAAAGGGCACATTGGCAGATGGAAGAGAGACCTCAATCAAGAAGAAATTAAATTTATTGAGAAGAATCTCAGGCAGATTCTCGAAAGATATGGGTATCACGAGTAGGATTTTAAAATAGTTCTGGCTTCATTTAAGGGAGCTTCTGTAAGTCTTGTATTTAAGATTTATAGAATAAAGGAGATGGCCGGGGCCATTTCTGTATCAAAACTGCACATTAAAGTGGGTCATGTAGAGGCCGGACTGAGGAGCGGGGATAGGAACATGCCGGAGGAGCTGAACCGCATAATGACGGACCACATTTCCGACTACCTCTTTGCACCGACAGAGCAGTCAAGGGAGAACCTGCTGAGGGAGGGGATAGACGAAAACAAAATATTCGTAACCGGAAACACCATTGTGGACGCTGTGTATCAGAACCTTGAGATTGCCCGGAGGAAATCGAAGATACTGGAGGAACTGGCCATAAAGAAAGGGGAATATGCAGTCATAACCGCTCACAGGCAGGAGAATGTGGACGACCCTGAAAGACTCAGGAAAATCGTTGAGATACTGAACTCCCTCGAATATCCCGCAGTGTTCCCGATGCATCCCCGGACAAAGAAGAGGTTGTCCGAAAACAATTACAGCATCGACAATCCTCAACTGAAGATTATAGAACCGCTGGGCTATCTCGACTTTCTTCTGCTCCTGTCCGGTGCGAAATTTATTCTTACTGATTCAGGTGGCCTGCAAGAAGAGAGCAATATCCTGCATGTTCCCTGCTTCACCCTTAGGGACAACACCGAGAGGCCGGAAACCGTATCGGCCGGCTCCAATGTCATTGTGGGGGTTGAGCCGGATGTGGTGCTGATGAAGGTAAGGGAGTTGCTGGAAAATAGAGAACTGGAGGAGATGATGAGAGGTGCAGAGGTTGTGTTTGGAGATGGAAGGAGCGGAGAGAGGATAGTT
>CAZQEG010000095.1:0-3483 GCA_964591575.1 uncultured Thermoplasmata archaeon | reverse complement strand
AGTGTTACATACATCTCTGGAGGATTTACAACAAGAGCCCCGGAATCCTCTGCAAAAACCATATTCGCAGGTATCAGTAGCATGAATGCGAAGAGAGCGCTCACAATCACATGTCCCAATATCGATTTCACATAGGTGTATTATACAGACCATTAATAAATCTTTCCGCCATGCCCCCCCATCTCTTTTCGTTCATCTCTGAGAGGGGGGCCGTGTTTTTCTCTTTTTGTAGTATATCGCTCCAATCAGTATCAAAGATGCCAGAACGATTGCCCCGATGATGAGTTGAAAATTCGTACTGTTGTCTTCTTTGTGGTATATGGAAATGGTCGAAAGAGGAACGGGGTACTGGTCATCGGAATACAATTCTTCGCCAGAAAAAAGCCATGGTGTGCTTGAATTTTCCAATAATAGATCCATGCCGAACATACTGCACGCCCCTGTTTCAAATATGGCCCCTGTGCGGTCGTTCATCGTTATTTCAACATCAACTGTTTTTTCCTCGCCGGGTTCCAGCGTGAGATTTTCGGGATTAACATCGAGAGTTTGAAGGCAACCACACTCTGGAATCAGCCCTCCGATGCTCCCATTGACCGTGATGTTGGCATTGTTTTTCACCCTTACATATACATGCCCAACCTCACCCACTCTGAGATACAGGTCATATCTCTTGGGGCTCACCTCCAATTTATCCTTTATGTTTTCCGTGTATATGTATATTGTCGTTAGATTTCTAACATACTCGGAATTGTTTGCCCTGAAAGTCAGCATGTACTTCCAAGCTCTTCCGGTGTGCCCTTCATCTCCCGCATAGAGTTTCAGCGTGATGTTCTTCTCTTCCTTCGGAAGGAATGATATGTTGTTTGTGAGGTTTCCGTTCAGTAATATATCCACATGAGGAGAGCCTCTTTCCACATATCCGGTAACATTCAGAGTGCCGTTGAAACCTTCATATGCCAGATTTTTTATCCGCAAAGTAGTTTCTTTCCACTGGTTCTGGAACATGACCGCTTTTATCTCTTTCTGGCTGACCTGAAGGGCAACGGAGGGGTCGGGAAACACCGTATGAACGCTGATATTTGTCAGAACCTGAAAGTAATCTCCGCTGGAAAACCAGATGGTGAAGTGCCAGTGAGCGAACTCTACAGGGTCGTATGCGGCCGATATCTCTACCGAAATCGTAACGGTTTCTCCTGCAGGTATGGAAATTTCATAACCGCTGGAAATGTGTATTGTGGGGGCAATGGGGTCATATACTATACCCCAGACTCCGAGTTTCCCGCTCAGATTTTCGCTTCCGTTGTTGTAAATCTCTATGTTTTCGGTGATGTTTTCTCCCGCATGCAGAGTAAGTGAAATCTCCGAGGGGTTTGCCGCGAGAACAGCATTGTTATCTCCCTGTGAAAGAGCGCCGAAAAAGATGGGGGCAGCTATCAGAAAAAGGAGAATAGCGCAGGCGGCTTTCAGATTTCCCTTTGCTCTCTGCATGCTTATACATTCCTATGGACCTTAATAAATCTTTCCGCCATGCTTTTATATCTCTCCTTCATTCTCCCACACATGTCCGAGATGGAGGCCATCCCTCAAACGAAGCGAACTGCCCTCGAGATGATGGAGCACAACAGACCTCTGAGAGAGCACTGGATAAGGCGGATATTCGCAGCCATAATAGACATAATCATAGTGTTCATCGCAGGAATCATAATAGGAATCATACTGAAGGTGGGAATAGGCCCGTTCTCCCCCATACTTAACGGCCTTCTGGCCCTTTTCTGGGTATTCTACGCTTCCATCATGGAATGGCTTTACGGTGCGACGATAGGAAAGAAGCTCATGGGCCTGAAGGTGCAGTCCTTAATGGGTCCCCTTGACCTCTACAAGACACTTCTGAGAAATCTTTCGAAGGTACACGGGCTTATACTGCTGGCGGATACCATAATAGGGATGGCGACGGAGGGAGACCCGAGACAGAGATTCATGGACAGAATAGCGGAGACGACAGTTATCGGAGCTCCGCATTACCAAAGTCCAAGTCCGGAGGCACAGGAACCTCAGGGAACCGGGAACGAGGCAGCAGCTGAGGGCGCATCTCTTCCCGCACCCATAGAACCCGATCAATAGAGGAATTTCATGGACATCTTTCTTCTGTTCGTCATCCTCGCAATCGGCATAATTCTCCTTTCGAAAGGTGCGGATATTCTGGTGCAGGGCTCTTCGAATCTTGCGCTCTCTTACGGCATCCCCCTCATTATCATATCCTTGGTAATAGTTTCGCTTGGAACCTCGCTGCCGGAACTGTTTGTGAGCGCTCTTTCCTCGGCTCAGGGTGAGAAGGACATAGCTCTCGGGAATGTCGTAGGTTCCAATGTGGCCAATATCCTGCTTGTTCTGGGTGTGGCCGCTCTGATAAGGCCGGTCAGAATGAAAGACCCTCTTGCCAACAGGGAGATACTCATACTCGGTCTGGTAACATCCGTGATGCTCTTTTTCATCGTCTACGATGTTTTTCCCGTGTGGGTCGGAGCGCTCTTCATCATAGGCTATGCTTTCTACATCATTTCTCTCCTGAGAATCGCCAGAAACGAGAGAATAAAGGCCAAACTGGAGACCGAGGCCATAGAGGAGATAGAGGAGATGGGGCTTAAAAAAGAGAGGCCGCTGATAAGCTGGATAAAGGTGATAGCCGGGTTCGCAGGGGTCCTTATCGGCTCCGAGGCACTGATATACTCGGCAGTTGGAATAGCTCTGTTCTTCTCCGTGCCATCCGGGATAATCGCTCTCTCTCTCGTTGCCATAGGCACATCCCTGCCTGAGCTTGCGACCTGCGTCGTGGCATCTCTCAGGGGCTCGGATGCCGTCTCCATAGGTACGATAATCGGCTCGAACAACTTCAACATACTCGTTGTTCTGGGCGTTGCGGTGATGATTGCGCCGATAAGTACGGGTGCCGGTATGCTCACAGGCGGATTATTCGCCCTCCTCTCATTTTTCGCTCTGGCGGTTCTGCAGAGGTACGGGATAATAAATAGGATTTCAGGCGTGGTCATGCTAGCGGCATACGCCCTCTACATAGCGATGGCCTACGGGTTCAAGATGTGAAGATAAGGATTTTTAAGCACACCGCATTAACCGTGTGATGCGAATACTTGATAGTCAGTTCAAGCAGAACCCTCTCCCGTACATAATCCAGTGCATCCTCGCGGGTATAATGATGGTTGTCATCCTTCTTGTACTCAATGTGGTGACGGAGACAGCCCTTATTGCGGCACTCGCATCCAGTGCATTCGTGGCATTTACTATGCCGCATTCCTATTTTGCAAAACCGAGGTCTCTTCTCGGGGGCTATTTTGTAAGTGCGGTGATAGGCATAGGTTGCGATATGATATCCACTCATCCCCATGCGATAGGATTTTTCCAGAGCCCGGAAGCAGCCGCAATAGCCATGGCGGCCTTTGCGGTCTCTCTTTCAATCTTTGTGATGGT
>CAZQEG010000094.1:0-3497 GCA_964591575.1 uncultured Thermoplasmata archaeon | reverse complement strand
ATGATTGATGAAGTTCTTATATCAAGAGCCATTATCGAAAGATACTTCGAAAAGCTGATGGAATATACGGAAATGGATGTTGCCATAGCGGGCGCCGGACCCGCCGGTCTGACCGCCGCATATTATCTGGCAAAGGCGGGAAAGAAGGTGGCGATATTCGAGAGAAGGCTCAGCATCGGCGGTGGAATGTGGGGCGGAGGCATGATGTTCAACGAGATCGTGGTCGGCGAGGCGGGAAAAAAGATTCTGGACGAATTCGGTGTGAAGACGGAGAAATATGCGGACGGATACCATACTGCGGACAGTGTCGAAGCGGTTTTGAGTCTCGGATACATGGCCATAAAGGAGGGCGCGGCAGTTTTCAACGGAATCTTCGTGGAAGACCTCCTTGTCTCAAACGGAAGGGTTAATGGTGTTGTGATAAACTGGAGCGCCGCGGACATCGCAGGCCTGCTTGTTGACCCGCTAAGTATGAAAGCAAAGGCGGTTATTGAGGCGACTGGGCACCCTATGGAGATTCTAAGCGTATTTGTGAAAAAGAATGATGTCAGACTGAACACTCCGACCGGGGGTATAATCGGAGAGAGTTCAATGGATGCCGATGAGGCAGAGAGGCTTGTTGTTGAAAAAACATCCGAGATATATCCGGGTCTTTTTGTCGCAGGTATGGCTGCAACAGCGGCCTTCGGGGCTCCGAGAATGGGGCCGATATTCGGGGGAATGCTACAGAGCGGAAAGAAGGCGGCAGAACTTATAATAAAGGGACTTGATGGCGGCGATTGAAATGTTCGGCAGCTCGGAAATGTATGAAAACCTATCAAAAATCCGCTCCCGGAAACCTCTCATACATCACATAACCAACTGGGTCACCATATACGACTGCGCCCAGATAACAAGAGCGACAGGAGCTCTGCCCGTCATGGCCCATGCAAAAGAGGAGGTTGAGGAAATGGTCTCCCTCGCCAGCTCACTTGTCATAAACATAGGTACCCTGACACCAGAACTCATAGAGTCCGCAGTTCTTGCTCTAAAGAGAGCGAACGAGAGGGATATACCTGTGATTCTCGATGCCGTCGGTGCCGGAGCAACCCGATTGAGAACGGAATCTGCCATGAAAATCATAAAGAACGGCGGTATTTCCGTTCTCAAAGGGAATGCGGGAGAGATCGCAACGCTTGCAGGTGCGGATGCGGAGGTTCGCGGCGTCGAATCCATGGATGTGAAAGGAGACATAGCGGAGATTGCGGAAAAACTTGCCGGGGAGAACGATTTTGTCGTGGCGATAACCGGAAAGGAAGACACAGTCACGGACGGAAAAAGGACTGTTAAAGTGCTGAACGGACACGAGATGATGAGCATGGTGGTGGGAACGGGATGCATGGCCGCCAGCGTGATAGGGAGCTTTCTTGCCGTATCCGATGATGTGCTGAAGGGGAGCGCCTATGCTCTATCCGCATACGGGATCGCAGGTGAACTTGCGGCCGTGAACTCGAAGGGACCCATGGAATTCAAGCACAGGCTCATGGACCGCATGGCCCTGTTGTCGGAGAAGGACTGCGGGAGAATGAGGGTGATAACATCGACATAGGGTTCTATTTCATAACCGACCGGAAACTCAGCGTTAACGGCGTATTAAATGATGTCAGGGATGCCCTCGAAGCAGGGGCCGGGATGATCCAATACAGAGAAAAAGAGCTACCCACAAGGAAGATGTACGAGGAAGGCATTGAGATAGGAAAGCTCTGCGGAGAATACGGGGCAAAATACATAGTGAACGACAGGATAGACATAGCCATGGCAACAGATGCCGACGGCGTCCACATAGGTCAGGAGGACATGCCGCTCGAGATAGCGAGAAAGCTCATGCCCGATGCAATAATAGGGGTTTCATGCTCAAATGTCGAAGAGGCCGTCGAAGCGGTCAAAGGAGGTGCGGATTACCTTGGTGTCGGGCCCGTGTATCGGACGAGCACGAAGGAAGATGCAGGAGCGCCGATAGGTATCGAAAGAGTGAGGGAGATAAGAGAAAATGTGAACATCCCCATCGTTACCATAGGCGGAATAACGCTGGAAAGGGTAAAGGAGCTCGTTGAGGCCGGCGCAGACTCTGTTTCCGCTATATCCGCCACGGTGGGCCCGAGAACCGGAGAGAATGTCTCTGGATTTGTTGAAGAAATAAGAAAATGGAGGAAAAAACATGACACAGATAGATGATGCGAAGAATGGGATAATAACCGAGGAAATGAGGACCGTCGCGGTGAATGAAGGGCTTGAGCCGGAATACATAAGAAAAATGCTTGCAAAAGGAAGGATAGTCATTCCGAAGAATATGAATCACAAATTCGACGGAATAAGAGGAATAGGCGAGGGTCTGAGCATTAAAGTGAATGTCAACCTCGGAACGTCCATGGACTGGATACACCCGGAGGAGGAACTGGAGAAACTGAAGATTGCCGTAAAATACGGTGCCGATGCCGTGATGGACCTAAGCACAGGTGGAGATTTGAAAGAGATAAGGAAGAAAATAATCGAGAACAGTCCGATTCCGGTAGGAACGGTCACGATATACCAGGCAGGGATATATAAGGCAAAGGAGCCGGGAAAGGCTGTTGTGGATATGACGGAAGATGATATGTTCAATACCATCGAGGCACACGGAAAGGAGGGAGTGGATTTCATAACGGTGCATACCGGAGTCACGAAGGAAACCGTAAAAAAGCTGAAAAATAAAAAGAGGGCAACGGGGATGGTTTCCCGCGGAGGCTCTTTCCTTCTCGCATGGATACTTCACAACGGGGAGGAGAACCCGCTTTACAAAAACTTCGATTATCTCATGGAGCTGGCGAAGGAATACGATATGACACTGAGCCTCGGAGACGGCCTGAGACCGGGAGGAATAGCGGATTCCACGGACATACCTCAGATAGAGGAGCTTTTAACCCTCGGAGAACTTGTCAAGAGATCGAGAGAATACGGAGTGCAGGCGATGGTCGAGGGTCCCGGTCATATAGTCATGAATGAGGTGGGCGCCAATGTCATACTTGAAAAATCCGTAACCGACGGCGCTCCGTTCTATGTTCTCGGACCGCTTGTCACGGACATATTTCCGGGATATGACCACATAGTCGGTGCGATAGGCGGTGCCCTTGCGGCAATGGCGGGAGCGGACTTCCTCTGCTATCTGACACCTGCGGAGCATCTTGCTCTGCCGACTACGGAGGATGTCAGAGAAGGAGTGATTGCATCAAAGATTGCTGCCCATGCCGTTGATATAACAAGGGGAAAAGGCATAGAGAGGGACATTGCCATGGACAGGGCAAGAGGGAATCTCGACTGGAAGGAGCAGTTCGAACTCTGTTTCGACCCTGATAAAGCGAGAGCATACCGGGAAAGAAGAGGCCCTTCCGTGGAAGAGGTGTGCTCGATGTGCGGCGAGTTCTGCGCTCTTAAAATGGCAAAGGAGTATCTGAAGGGATGATATGAAACTCGGCGATGTC
>CAZQEG010000093.1:0-3500 GCA_964591575.1 uncultured Thermoplasmata archaeon | reverse complement strand
TGATGGAGATAATCGCAGACGACGAAAGAATGCCAGCGCTCGCTGCAAAGATGGCGCAGGCGATAGGAACGATAGAGGCCGTTGAGGTGACAAAGGACGATGACGACCTTTATCACGGATACTTCAGAAGGATAGAAGTCTTCCCACTTATGGATGCTGAAAAGGGAGCGCTGATAAAGGTAGCAAGGATTGACGGAGGAGCGCAGGTTGTTCAGGATATCAGGAAGCACGGTATCTCTCTGGGAACTGCGGCAGAAGTGCTTGAGAAGAGAGTCAGCCATATCCACAGCGGACCTTTGATAGTGAAAACTAGGGGGAAGGAGTTCCTAATCCCGAGAGGCATTGCCGAGAAGGTACTTGTCGGAGACAGAAAACTTCTGGATATGGAAAGAGGTGAAAAAGGCATAATAAGCGGTTTGGAGGACCTCAACGACGAGATGACAGAGGCTCTTTCGGAGCTTGGAGTTGAAGAAGGGAGTGAACTGAGCGTCGAGGGACATGACATTGAAAAGACATACACCTTCAACATCGGCGGAAACAGATTCATCCTCGGCGACGGTGAGGCTGCAAAGATACTCGTGAAAACAGAAAAAGGGAGCATACAGGCGAACTTTCTGGAGGGAATCGGCACGGTAGAGCGCATAATCGGAGGCACGGAGATAACCGAAAGACTGAACGGAAAAGAGATTGTGGACGAAAAAATAGAGCTTGTTTCTGTGGAAGAGGCGAAGAGCCACGAAGATACCGGCCATTTCATAACACTGAAGGTGAACGGAAAGGAAGTTGTTCTCGGAAAAGGCCTCACCGAAAAAATATGGGCAAGAAAAGCAGAGGGTGAGTAGAATGGAGAAAAAAACAGCGATTATCAGCCTTTTGCTTGTTGGGCTGGTGCTTTTGGCTGGAGCGGCAGCGATTATCGTATATCAGAACCAGAATACGGGAGAAAACAGCGGTGTTAAAGTTGCTACCGGCAGCTCTCTGTCGATATTTACGGATATTGCAGAGGTCTATGGAACTTATGAAAGCAGCGGTGCCCCTCTCAGTGATGTTCTGATAACCGATGCCAGACCCGAGCTTCTTATCCACGGGGATGTGGACTTTCAGCTGGCTCAGACCTTCCCTTATTTAAAAGCGATATCCAATGGCGCTCCGGTGAAACTTGTTGGAGAAGTCTCGGATAAAAACCCGATAATGCTCGTGGTTGCGGAAAATGAGAAAAGCGATATAAAAAATATAAGCGATTTAAAGGGAAAATCCGTCCTTGTGCTCTCTCCGGGAACTTCCCCGTACAAAATAGCGGTTCAAAGCATGAAAAAGGCCGGCCTGAATGTGGATGAGGATGTTAATCTGATATCAATCGGCAAACCCAGCCCGCAGGTTGTTTTGTCTATGTTTGAAAATGGAGAAGCGGATGCCGCTTTTCTACCGCCTCATTTGATTGCACCTCTGATTGCGAAAGGCGATGCCGCCCTACTGAATGTTACGCTAAAGCCCATGCTGAACGCAGGCATATTTGTCACGACAAAGACCATCAGAGAGAACAGAGACACGGTCAAGGCATTTGTCGAAGGGACCAATGAAACTCTGAAGATACTTCAACAGAAAAATTCGGACGAGATTGCACAAAAGCTTCTTAGCAACCCAGATATAAAGGAGCACTACGCAGGTTATGATGAAAAGTCGCTGTCGATATATGTTGAGCTTATGAAGAAGGTTCTGGCGAATAATGTGACCATAAGTGAGAAAGACTTCGCAAATACGCTTAATTTTGCGAAAGACATGCTCGGCAGCGAGCTTACATTCGATGAGGTCTGTGATACATCCTTCGCTGGAAAAAGATGAATCTTCCGAGAGTCCGTATAGAGAAACTCAAGGCGAGATACAAAGATCTGGAGGTGATAGACAATGTAAGCATATCGATTAAACAGGCAGAGCTCGTTTCAATCATCGGACCGAGCGGCTGCGGTAAGACAACACTCCTGAACGCAATAGCCGGAGTCCAAAAAAATGCCGAGATTGAGGGCGAAATCGAGGTCAATGCCGAAAGAGTAAGCTATGTTTTTCAGGAAGATACTCTCCTTCCATGGCGTACTGTCCTCTCAAACATTCTCCTCCCCTACGAACTCCTCGATATTGAACCCGATGAAAAACGGCTTAGAGAGCTGGTTAAGATAGCCGGCCTGGAAGGCTTTGAGGATTATCATCCATCGCACCTCAGCGGCGGGATGAAGAGAAGAGCGGATTTGATAGAGTCCGTTGCTGTAAACCCTGATTTGCTTCTTCTTGACGAGCCATTCGGAGCACTGGACGCATATACAAGAATCGGGATGCAGGACTTCCTCTGCAAACTGAGCGAAAAATTCGGGGATATGACAACTATTTTAGTAACTCACGATGTGGAGGAGGCCCTCGTTCTTTCAAAAAGGGTGATTGTATTGAGCAGCAGACCGGCAAGGATAGTCGGGGAGCTGAAATCCGAGAGATATGAAAATCCTATCGAGGCCAGATTCACGGAGGAATTTGTGGAGAAAAAGAAGGAAATCCTGGAGATGCTCTACGGAGGAGTCAGATGAAGATTGAGACCGTAATACAGTTATCGCTTGTATTCATATTCTTTGTAATCTGGCAGGTATTGGCCGATCTGAGCCTTATTCCCTCTTATTTGCTGGGCACCCCGATTGGTGCTTTGAATGCCTTATCCGACTATCTTCACTCATCGACTGCGCTCGGAGACATCGAAATAACCCTCTTTGAGGCCTTGTTCGGACTGTTTCTGGGCATTCTCTTCGGAGTGCTCTGCGGCATCGTGGTGGGTAGCAGTGACAGGCTCTCGCATATTTTCGCCCCTATTTTCTCCTCATTCATGGGGATACCCAAGATAGTGCTCGCTCCCTTCATCATTCTTGCCTTCGGAGGGATTTCACCGACCTCAAAGGTCTTTCTGGCATTTTACGGCTCGTTTCTGATAATCTTTCATACGATTCACTCGGGAATAAGAGTTATCGACCGAAAGTATCTGGTGTTCTTTGAGGTCTATAATGCCTCGAAAACAAAGATATTGAGGAAGCTCTACCTTCCGTACAGCATGATATGGCTGATACAGTCGCTGAAGCTCGCTCTTCCGATGGCGTTTGCAGGTGCCATAGTCGGAGAGTTCCTGGCAAGCGTCAAGGGACTGGGCGTCAGACTGGTTTACTACGAGAGCCTCTTTTACCCCGACGGTGTTCTTGCGATTACATTCTTGATAGTTGCCATGATTCTCAGCTCTCTGATTCTCATACAGCTTGTTGAAAACAGGGTATTGGAGTGGAGGAAAGCATGAAGTACATAAGAATGAAATATGATTGTCTGAATAATCTGATGCCGCAGGGCCTTCCTTATCCTTCATCAACTCTTATCAGCGGCCCCGGGGGAACAGGAAAACCCTTGGTAGAATTCGCATTTGTTTCCTCTTGGCTGAAAGCCGGCGGCTCCGCAATAGGCATACCTCTGCAGTATCC
>CAZQEG010000092.1:0-3526 GCA_964591575.1 uncultured Thermoplasmata archaeon | reverse complement strand
TATATAAACCTTAACTCTTCCGAACTATTCACCGGGTTCAAGGTCTTCTCCGGCTCCGAATATCTGCTGCCCTATGGAATATACATCCGGAAGTCCCTCACCTGTGAAGGAAGACAATGGTATGAGCTTTCTGTATGTCCCTAGGCTTTCGAGAGCTTTGAATATCTCAAGGTTCAGGTTGGCACGCATTCCGCTCTCTTTTCTCAATGCTTCGTACAGAGAATTATCGGATGAACTCCAGTCAAGTATGCGCTCCTCTTCCTCGGGAAGCAGGAGGTCCTTCTTCCCAAGCATGTTCAGGAAAGGCAGGGCGAACCTGAAATGGACCGTGGCTGCAAGCATGAGAAGTGATGCGAAGCCGGAAGGGGTCCTCGAAAGCATCGGATCGAATATGAAGGCCAACATGGCATCCTCCTTTCCCAGTTTCTCGGTTATGTGGGCACTCGACTCCCTGAACGCAAAGAGCTCGAGCTGCCCGGGCGTATCTATGAGAGCGTAATCGTATGCGGTTCTCTCCAGTTGTTCTTTTATCTCCGATATTTTAACAGCTACCATGTCCGCACCGGCTATCTGCGCTCCGTTCGGACCGAGATTGTGCTCTTTCATTATCTGCGGAAGCGTGAACCATTCTCTGATGTCAACATCCGGCTCATATGGAAGTTCGTCGGCACCCGGGTCCAGATTCACGACCGAATAGTTGAAACCTTTCTCCTCCATCCAGCCGGCGAGGGCGGCGATGAATGTGCTTTTCCCGGAACCGGCCGTTCCGAGGGCATATATCTTGACCATACGTGAGCAAATGGATGGGTATAATAAGGGTTGCGATTAGTCTTTATATCGAGAGTGGTATGCGGTGCCGTGAAGAAAGGAATAGGCCGGGCCCTTGAAAGAGGCATCGCCCCGGATTTTACTCCGGATGTTGTTCCAGAGGAGGAGATTTCCCTCCTGCACAACAGGAAAAGACTGAAAATCCTCGAGTATCTGGCGAATTTTCCGTGTGCCTCCGCTTCCACCATCTCGAAGGACACGGGAATATCTCTGGGCTCGGTAAGATGGCATCTCCGTGCGATGAAAGAGAACGGGCTCATACGGGAGTATAAGAAAGGGCACTTCACTCCCTTCGAAGCTTCTTCCGAAGAGCTGTGCGGGCTTTTCGAGGCACTTCACCGGGAAAAGGAGAGAAAGATACTCGATTTGCTGATAGAGAGAGGAGCTTTGAGTGCGGCAGACATCCGCAGGGGGCTGAAACTCTCGCAGCAGCTGGTCGGATACCATCTGAAGAAACTCGAGAACGCCGGGCTTATAGTGAAAGAAAAAAGGTATTACGAGATATCCTTCGATGTGACCGATATACAGGAAAGATTCGGGGAAACAATGCGTGAATTCGTGGCAAACCTCCTTTTGAAGGGAAAATTTCAGGGTGTTATCATGGAAATGAGGAGCGGCGACGGATGCTTTGTGATATCTGTCAACACGCCGGAAAGTTCCGAGATGAAGATATACGAGGTCCCTTTCTTCGATGTTCTCGGATAAGACAAAATCTTTAATCCTCGTGCGGATGCCCATGCGGTGAACTCATGAGATGCGAACTCGGACACAGGCCGGAGGCCTTCGGATACTGCAGCAAATGGGAAGGAAAGAACGGAATGACCGCAATGCCGATGGTGGGCAACATATGCGAATACTGCATGCACTATGTGGATGGTGAATCCGATGAATAAGGAGGAGATACTGAACTTTGTCGGGAAGAAGGGCATAAAAGATGAGATCGAGCCCCCGAAGCCCATCGAAAAGGACCTTTTTCACATGGAGCCGAAGACAAGGGAGCGGCTTGGAATAGAGAGCCTGCCGGAGAGCCTAGGGCATGCACTTCAGGTCATGGAGGAGAGCGATTTCATGAAAGAAGCGCTTGGAAGCCATGTTTTCGAGCATTTCCTGCATATCAAAAAGCAGGAATGGGAGCAGTACCGCGCCCGGATCACTCCGTGGGAACTCGATACCCTGCTGGGGGTGCTCTGATGAAGAGGAAGACCGGCCTTGTACTGGCGCTCGACGAGACGAATGAAAAAAAAGCGCTGCGAATCGCCAAAAATGTCAGAGCCCATGTGGATGCGATAAAGGTGAACTACCCGCTGGTTCTGAGCGCGGGAATGGGAATCGTCGAAAGGCTTTCTGATATGGCTCCCGTTATCTGCGATTTCAAGGTTGCGGACATACCGAATACCAACCGCTTGATAGTCGAACAGGTGAGGAGAACAGGGGCTTCCGGAGTCATAGTTCATGCCTTTGTGGGCTCGGACTCCCTCAGAGCGGCTGTGGATGCTGCCGGAGATATGGATGTGCTTTCCGTCACGGAGATGAGCCACCCGGGGGGAAGGGAATTCACGGCACCGGTGGCCGATGAGCTTGCGAGGATATCTGTCAAGGCGGGCGTTTCCGGCATAATAGCGCCTGCCACGAGGCCCGAGAGGATAAAGCACCTGAGAAGCATAATCGGCAATCTCCTGATTCTCAGCCCGGGTGTCGGTGCACAGGGTGGGAGTGCAGGGGATGCCGTCCGAGCTGGGGCCGATTTCGTCATAGTCGGCCGGGCGATATACCAGTCTGACAACCCTGAAGAGAGCGCAAAAAGGATTACGGAGGAAATTGGTCTGATATAGTCCGACTTCCTCAACGGTGAAAACCCTTAATTACCCCGATTTTTATGGCTGATTGTGACACCGAAAGACGTTCAAAACCAGAGAATAGAGGGCGGGTTCAAACTTACCCGAGTCGGGGTTACTGGTGTGAAGAAACCGGTAAATGTCCGCAGGAACGGAAAAGAACTCACGCTTACGGCCACCTTTGACCTTTTCGTGGACCTTCCTTTCGACCAGAGAGGCTCACATATGTCGAGGAACCTTGAAGTCGTGGGGGATATAGTCGATGAGAGCCTTAAAAAGCCTGTAAGCTCGATAGAGGGGCTTGCCGCCCAGATAACAGAGAAACTTCTCGTAAGACACGGATATGCCACCTGCGCTGAAGCGGTAATAAAGGCCGATTACTTCATGGAAAAGCGGACACCGGGCGGAAGGAGAAGCATAGAAGCATACAAAATAGAGGGAAATGCCGTAAACAGGAATGGGAATGTGGAGAGGTATATCGGTGTTGAAGTGGTGGGGATGAGCGCATGTCCGTGTGCAATGGAAACCCTGAGAGCGATGCTGATTGAAAAATATCCCGAATACGAAAAGTGCATATTGGAGATTCCGATAATCACCCACAACCAGCGAAACATAGTCACCATAAGGATGCAGATACCGGAGAACCGTGCGGTGGAGGCAGAAGACCTGATAGCCATAGCAGAGAGTTCGCTTTCGTCGCCGACATTTGAGGTGCTGAAAAGGGAAGATGAGGGGAAGGTGGTTTTCGAGGCCCACGCAAATCCCAAGTTCGTTGAGGATGTGGTCAGGGATGCGCTCCACCTTATCCTGAAGAAATACCCCGATTTCCCGGACGGCACAAAGGTAAGTGTCAAGAGCGAGAG
>CAZQEG010000091.1:0-3545 GCA_964591575.1 uncultured Thermoplasmata archaeon | reverse complement strand
TGTTCTTTGCGACCTCGTCCCTGAACTTCTGGTGTATCACACAGAAATTGCAGACCGCAGTATCCCTTATACTGTTGTTGTACTCCTCCGCCACCAGCCTGTCAGCTTCGGGAACCTCTCCGACGCTGTATCTTATCCTTGTTATCGTCGGGTTGAAGACGCATTCCCTGAGGGCGTAGATATATCCCACGACATCTCCGTCCACATCCGTTATCGCAAGGTCCGTGAGAGCGGTTACCTCTCCTTCTATGGAAAAGGCTGTTCTTCCCTCTCTAAGTGCCACATTGAAGGACGGCCAACCCATGTACGCCTCTTTTCCCATTCTTCTTGCGAGGTTTTCGCCGACCCTCAGCCAGTACTGTATAGTCCCTTCTACTCCTGCTTTCTCACTCATATCTTGTATGAGTGATACAAGTGCCACATCAAGCATTTTTTTCGCCTCCTATTTTTTCTTCATTCTTTTTATATATTTTATATCTTCCTCTTTTTATGACCGTCAGATACCCGTTTTTCACGAGCATATCGACCGTTTCGGCAATCTCTTTCTCCGAGAGCTTTTTCTCAAGAATCCTTTTCAATCTGTTCAGTGTCGAGCCGTTGACCGGAATCGCATCGAGTATCACCGCTTGCGTGCTTTCGGCGCTCTTTTCATTTCTATCTTCCGGTTTTTCTTTCCTCTCTTTCTTGTGGCCTGATGGTGGATTCGGGTAATATTTCCTGCTTCTTCCCTTCTTCTCCTCTTTCACCAGACCCTTCTCGATCAGGCTTTCCAGAGCCTCGGAGGGTGATTTTCCTATGAAACTTTCGCTCAATTTACGCAGTTTGGCAATCGTTATCCCTTCCTCGGGAATCGCCGACAGAACGAATCTCTCTTCATCGGTGATGTCGATTTTCTCTTTCTCGGATTCTTTCGCCTCCGGGGCAGCCGATTTCGATGGTTTTGCTTCCATCTCTTTCCGAATCTCTTCAATAGTTTCCTTCGTCCTCTTTTCCAGAGAGGCAACAGCTCTTTTCCGCTCCTCTTTCGACTGTGAGAGAGCGCTCTCCAGTGCGGAAATATGCTCATCCCTCGAAGCAAAGCCTTCATCCAGCCGCTTTTCCACCTCTTTCTGAGATTCTTCAAGCTTACCTATTCTTTCGGACTGTGCGGAAATCCCTTTTATTGCAGTGGATATCATCCCGTCTATCATCGAGAGGGTGTTCTCCATCTTTTCCGCCCTTTCGAGAAGATATGTCACCTTGTCCACGGTATATTCCTGGCTCTTTAGCTTGATCATCGCTTTGAAGTTCTTTGGTTTATAGGAAGGCACCCTTTCATGCAGGCTGTGGAGCAGGGCCTCATATGTGTCCTGCAGCTGCTTTGCCGATATCATTCCCCTCCGTATGTTCTTCGCCACATCCCTTGTCTTTATGTATCTGCCGTCATAGTGGAACATCTCACTGCCGCTCGTTTCCAGCCGTATCTCCTCGAGGGTGTCCGTTATTATTCTCTCGGCGCCGGGCCCGTATTCCCTCCAGAGTGCCAGACTTATGTCCTTCAGAGTGCTGTCATAGACTATCTCCAGAATGTTGGGGGGTATCTTTGTGACATCGATTATCTCCCCGAAACCGGTCTCTTCCATAAGAGAGCCCATTTTCTTGTTGATTTTCGAGAAATCTTTCCTTAGCATCGCCATCTTTGCTTCATCAACTTTTTGTTCAACGATTCTCTTCATGTCCTCGTTCTTTTTTGTGATTATATCGGTGAATTCCCTGAAATTCGAGAGAACCCTCTCGTCCTCTTTTTTCAGCTCCTCTATCGTGCCTTTCAGCTTTTCGAGTTCCGAGAGCATGTTCGCCTTCCATGTCTTCATCTCTTCGAGTTCCGCCCTGTCCAGTTTTTTTTCAAGCTCTTCCCGGAGCTCTTCGATGCTTCGTTCGATACCGCTCTCTTCTCCGGTGTTCTCCTCCAATGTGTTTTCGGAGCGCTCTTCGCTCTCAGGGACTTCGGTATTCGAACTTTCTTCCATGTTCTTCGCTTCTTCTTCGTCTATCATACGAAACTCCTCAGTTTCTTGTCCAGTTCCGGCATCCATGTTCTGTAGCATTCGTCAGACATTATCTCTCCGCTTATATTCTTAATATGCGTTCTTATTATCTTTTCAAGGAATATCCTCCAGAGCTGGTCCGTCATGTATGGGGCGGAGGTTCCGAGTTCGTTGAATGTTATGGTTATTATCTCATCCACAGAGCCGATACCCACGACCTCCGTAAGCTTCTTCTTTATGAACCCGAGGATTTCCATGTTCCTCTTGTACTGCTTGGTCTGGTCGAATCTTTCCACGAACAGCAGCCTGCTGAGTTTTCTAAGCTCATCGGCGACATCTTTGGGATACTTCTGGAGGGAACTCTCCTTGATGGGTTTGAGTTCCAGTATATGCCTTGTCACAGTGCTGGATTTTACGGATGAACTCACCAGTTTCTGGAATTCAGCTATGGCTATCGGCCTTGAGAACTCCATCGCAAGAAAGGCATTGTCCCCGACACCTGCTATTACAATGCTTCCTTCCCGATATTGTTCGATGGCAATCCTGAGATTTTCCTTCTGAAGCTGACCGCATATATGCGGCATATTTGATTTTACAAGGTTAAGCATATAGAACTGCTTGGCCGTGAGATGCACCGGTATCTCAGAAGCGAACGTCCTGCCATCGACACCGACGAAGAAGACCATGTCGCAGTCCACCTCATCTTTCAGCCTTCGGAGTTCCATCGACAGCAGGTGCTTCAGGAGAGTAACGTTCTCCGCTTCCAGTCGCCTGTCCAGGTTCTTTTTGTTGGAAAGTACATCCATGATATCACTCATTTGAAGTTATAGGAATCGAATATTATCTGAATGGCTTCCTCCGGGGAGTACGTGTATACCCAGTTGGCTTTCATATTTTCGAGCTTCTCTATGACATAGTCCGGGGCTTTCATGTGTTTTGCGGTCTTTATGGCCTCGTCGAATATCTCCGAATAGCCCTTTCCTTCTTCGCTGGTGGCTTCCACAGGGCTGCTCCTGACTATGACTCCGGCGCCTCTTGCGAATATATACGGATAGACATCCTCTCCGTGGGCGGTTCCTCTCATTTTTATTATCTTCAATGTCCTGTTGAAAGCACCGCCTATCGGATAGTATTCCAGATGTATCACTCCGTCCGCCAGATATATCGGGATCAGAACATCTTCTCCTATCGTCTCTCCGGGTTTCGCATGTTCTTCAACGGTTGCCATGACAACCCCCAGCTCTTTCAGGGTGTAGAACAGCTTACCTATGAGCTCTCTCTGCAGAAGCTTGTCCTCGGTAGCCCATATCACCGGTGTCATCGGGTCTATCACGACTCTGGTCTTTATGTCATAGTCACTCCTCGCTTTCACAAGCTGGGGAAGCTGCTCCTCTATCATCTTCTTGAAGTTCTTTCCCTTCAGATGTATGAAGAACAGGTCCTTTTCATAGTGCTTTTCCATATCCCAGCCCATCATCTTTGCCTCTTTCATTATCTGCTCCGGGGATTCTTCCATGG
>CAZQEG010000090.1:0-3614 GCA_964591575.1 uncultured Thermoplasmata archaeon | reverse complement strand
GCTATCAGAAGCATGAGAGAGAGCGCCGCCGGATACCCCCACCGCCAGTAAATCTCGGGCATATACCTGAAATTCATGCCGTAAATACCGGTTATGAATGTGAGAGGTATGAATATCGTGGCTATTATCGTGAGGACTTTCATTATCTCATTGGTGCGGTAGCTCAGGCTCGAGAGATATATATCTGTCAGTGAGGACACCATGTCCCTGTATGTATCGGTTATATCTATCATGTGCAGCGTGCTGTCATAGAGTTCCCGCGAGTCGCTCTTCGCCTCCTCGCCTATCACTCTGGAATCGTCGTGGCACATATGGTCTGTCAGGCCTCTCATTGACCATATGAGGTGCCTTATCTCCAGAAGCTCCCTTCTTATCCTGTGAATATCCCTTATCACCTCGGGCTTCGGATCTCTTGTCATTCTGGTCTCTATCTTATCTATCTTTCTTTCCATATCCTCAAGGACAGGATAGTAATTCTCCATGACCTCCCGCACTATCATGAAGAACAGATAATCGACTCCTTTGCCTCTGATATTCCCTTTATTCTCTCTTATGGCCTTCCTGACGCCCTCCAGAACATCGCCCTCCTTTCCGCTCTCCTGAATCGTTATGAGGGTGCTCTTTCCAACAATGACAGAGACATTTTCCTTCTTCACCATGTTCTTTTCGAGATAGAACTGGGAAAGAACCGCAAGTATATGGTCGGAATAATCCTCGAACCTCGGCCGGTCGCCTGAGTGAGCGCTCATCTCTCTGAGGTCTCTGACAAAATCGAGACTTTCCGCCGCTTTTTTGAGGTCATTTTCCGTGTATTCTCCGTCTATGTCTATCCAGACAATGCCTCTGCCGAGATACTTGTCTATGTTCTCTATACCGTCCCTGACCTCGGAATATGACTCCGCACCGTATACGAAGACCCTCACTTTTCCCTGTACGGCCATAAAGGGAGATGAGCGCACCGTATATAAGTCTTTCAAGATGTAAGAATTATAAAGAGTGCGCCCATGTCCGCCTGAAAAGATGAATCACAGGACTGCGAAAAGGGTGAAAAGATACGGGAAGCGCCTGAGAAAGAGGGTGAAGAGGGCCGCCAAAAGATTGAATAAAAGGGCATACTATCCCGTTTATGTGCTTTTTCTCTCTATCTTTGCCTTTGCACTCGCTTTTCCCGATTCTTTCGGGGGATTCATCTGGCAGTATTACTGGGGGCCTGTCGTAGCCGATGCCGCGGGGCATTCCGTGGCTGGGATATCCGAGGGATACAATCCGGTAAGCTCTGTGACCTACGGGATTCTCCTCATCCTCTCGCTCTATCTCATATATCTCCTGTTCAAAAGAAGGAAGGTCGTCCTTGACCGTTCTCTGATGCTCGCTCTTTCTCCTCTGATAATAAGCGGTGCCGTGGCCCGGGTTCTGGAAGATGCCTCCGTCTTTGGTATTCCTTCGGCCTATCTCTTCATATCTCCCATCATATACCTGTGGCTCGGTGCTCTCGGCCTTTTCCTTGTGCTCTATTCGGAGTTTCTGGAGAGAAGGGGGCGCTTCGAGGCCATGGTACTCTGCTCTCTGCCTTATTTCATAATTCTTCGCTTTCTCTGGTTCATGGTGAAGACATCGCGGATACCCGAGGACCCTGCCTATTTTCTGCCGGTCACCGGCATATTCTTCGTTCTTCACATCTATTTTGTAAAAAAGAGAGAGTATGAGATGTCTTCCTCCGTGTTCCTCTATTCCATGTATGTCCTCTCGGTGTTCTCTTTTTATGCGGTTATGCGGTTCGGAACCGTGCGGTACCCCGTAGAGCTCGTGCTGATACCTTCCATTGCCGCACTGGTCTCTGCCGCTGTCTATGTTCTGGCCCGCTTTCTGGATGGGTATATGGAAAACGCACACATCTTCCTCAGGCCGGAGAACCTTGCCATAATCTTCGCACACAGTCTGGACGGCGGTGCGACATGGACCGGGATGTCCTTTTTCGGTTACGGGGAGAAGCATGTCCTACCGTCGATTATGATAGCGCATACCGGGAGCGCTCTCCTCTTCCTCCTTTCCAAGGTAATTCTGGCTCTGGTGGCCGTATATCTTCTGGATGTGAGTTTCAAAAGATACATGAAAAATCAAAATATCGCAGGGCTGACAAAGTTCACGATAATCGTGCTCGGGCTGGGACCCGGTATAAGGGACATGCTCAGGATAGCCCTGCATGTTTGACTCAGTTCCTGTGCCCGTATCTCCTGTATGATATGATGACAGCCGCAATTCCGCCTATTCCGGCCTCGAATGCCGCCGTTGCACTTATCCAGAATGGAGATGCATCCGTTCTTGAGAAATCGTCGGGAAAGAAATAGGAAAGACTGGCCGAGAACCGTGCCGATGTGATGTTCGCTATGCGAAAAGTACTGCCTGTAACGGTCATAGCGCCTGTGTACCCCTGCGAGTTGTTCTTTATCTCAGAATCCCCTATAAGATCCGTTCTATATGTGCTGTTCTCTCCGTTCAAGAGCGCATACCGGTCCCCTGTCACATCTCCTATTCTCGTGGTTCCGAAGTATGCCCTTTCGGAGTGTCCGTAGAGAATCGTGTTCCGTGAAAGCACCTCATCTCCGCTTATGTTCATATATCTCGGTCGGGCGGTCGTTATATTGAACAGATGCTCGGTATCGACCTGCAGCGCACTCCCCACATCGCTTTTGCCCGTGAGAGAGATCTCTGTCTGAAGCATAATCTTGGAGTCGGTGTATTGAGGCTTCCAGTGATCGAGGGATATCGAATATTCCAGGGATATGCCGGCATATGTGCCGGAAAATTCGGATTCGGAAGCACCCAGATATCTTTTCCCGTCATATCTCAGCTGCGATAGCCTGCCCCTGCTGTGCCTGTAACTTATGGTCATGACAAAGGAGAGGGAAATATCGTCTGCGGCCGTGCTGCCGTTGCAGGGCTCCATCCTGCCTGCATAATCGTTCCACACAGCAGTGACCTTCGGATGCGTGAGGTGCATCGAAAGTATGACCTGCATATCCGTCGCATTCAGCGTCCTAACCGCCACCATCCTTGCTCCAAACCACGACCCCCCAAGATCCACAGCTCTGACCGGTATGTCCGTTCCCCTGAGTTCATATCCACCTCCATTGCAGATGGCATCGAATCTCGAATTGTTGTTTATGTCCCTGAACTCCAGTATCCTGCTTATCCGGATGGTAAAGGCCTCGTCTGACGTTACGAATCTTCTGTCCGTCACCCTTCCGCCGCTCTCATTCTCAATCGATGCCGCATACCTCTTTCCCAGCACATAAAAAAGTGGAGGGCTCGAATTCTGCCCTCCTGTTATTATTCCGGCCCGAAACCCGGGTGCTCTTGCCTCAAAGCCGACGCCCCCTCCGAATTCCGATATCTCTCCTTTTTTCACGGATACCGCCGAGTTCACAGGCGCTGTGGCGCTCCGCATCGGAAGGAAAAATCCTGAGAGTAGAACGAACAAAACCAGTGAGATCGCTATCTTCTTCGCTATGCCCGACATCGCCCCTGCATCAGTATGGAAATACTTATAATTTTGCGATTCCCTCCTCAGCCCATCTTCTTTCGAGCTCTCTCATTGTTATGTGCCCCCATAT
>CAZQEG010000089.1:0-3654 GCA_964591575.1 uncultured Thermoplasmata archaeon | reverse complement strand
TGCAAATCAGAGGACAACAGACCGATTCACAAACTTAAAATCTTATGCCTGTATGTGCGCACGGTGACTCTTTGAAACAGGCGATGTTCTGGGAAAAATACAGGGACATGGTTCGGTGTGAGCTGTGTTCGCATCGATGCGTCATACCGGAGGGAAAGACAGGGATATGCACCGTAAGGCAGAACAGAAAAGGAAAGCTCTATGCGCTCTCCTACGAGAAACCCGCCGCCATAGCCGTTGACCCCATAGAGAAAAAGCCTTTCTTCCATTTTTACCCCGGTACATCGGTCCTTTCTTTCGGAGGTGTCGGCTGCAATTTCCGGTGCAAGCACTGCCAGAACTGGGATATAAGTCAGGCAGACCTTTCGTTCCCCTATCTGAAAAATCTGCCTGTGGAGAGAATACCCGGGCTTGTCAGGAAATACTCCTCGAAAGGCGTGGCGTGGACATACAACGAGCCCACGATATGGTACGAATACACCTATGACGCATCCCGCATCGTCAAGGAAAAAGGCTACTATTCCGTCTATGTCACCAACGGATATATGCGGGAGGAGCCCATGAAGGAGCTCAGGAAATATGTGGATGCGATGAACATAGATGTTAAGGCCTTCACGGAGGATTTTTACAGGGAGATTGTCGGTGCCAAACTTCAGCCTGTCCTCGACCATGTCGTCGCCGCAAAGGAAATCGGCTACCATGTGGAGCTCACATATCTCATAATCCCGACAAAGAACGACAGCCCGGAAGAGCTGAGGAGGTTCGCAAGATGGGTTGCGGAGGATGTGGGAAAAAGCACACCGGTCCATTTTTCGAGGTTCCATCCCGATTACAAGATGGGAAATCTGCCGCCCACACCGTACAGAACCATGAACACGGCTTACGCCATCGCAAAGGACGAGGGTCTCGATTATGTATATCTGGGAAACATGATAAGCGATAAAGAGAATACATACTGTCCGAAATGCGGGGAGCTGCTGATACGGAGAAATGGCTTCGAGATAACCGAATACAGGATAAAGGACGGAAGATGTCCGAAATGCGGACAGAAGATAGAGGGAGTGGGGCTGTGAGATACAGGGCGATAGCGGTTGACATAGACGGAACCCTCACGGATGATGACCTTGTGCTCGACCTCGAAGCCGCCAGAGCACTGAAAGAGCTGAAATCCATAGGCTTTGAGATAATCCTGTGCAGCGGCAACGTGCTTCCCATAGCATATGCGCTCTCATTCTATCTCGGAATCAGGGGGCCGATAGTCGCAGAGAACGGAGGGGTCATATACAATAATAAAGAGGTAAGGGTCCTTGCGAATCCGGATGAGGCGCTGAGAGCCTATGAATTCCTCAAAGAACGCATGGATGTGCGCAGGCTTTTCACTGACAGGTGGAGGGAGACCGAGGTGGGCTTCTGTCAGGATGTGCCTGTGGAGAGGGTGAAGGAGATTTTAAAGGACTTCGATGTCCTTGTCGAGAGTTCCGGTTTTGCAGTGCATATAATGGCAGGACACATAACTAAGATGGACGGGATAAGGAGTCTTGCGGAGCTTATCGGGATAAAGACCGATGAGATAATAGCGGTTGGCGACGGAGACAACGATGTGGAGATGCTGAGAGGCTGTGGATACGGAATATGCCCGGCGAACGCCTCGGAGAATGCGAAGAGAGCGGCGGACCACATTACTGATAGCAGCCACGGAAAAGGCTTTGTGGAGGCAGCGGAACATATAAAAAAGATTATCAAAAATTAATATGAGATATGATATTTATATGGGGACGCTGGGATTTGAACCCAGATCAGCGGGTATCCCCTGAACTTCAGGGTATTTACAGGTCATCGCTCCAGTTAATCATCATCGGGCCCCGGCCGAGGGCCCTCGGAGCATACCCGTTGGCAATCATCCATGTAACTGGAGCCCGCCAGTCTGCCTGGTTAGCCTACATCCCCATAAATGACTTCATCTGTTCCTCAGCCTTTGGGCTCTCTTTCTCTCTCGCATCTTCTTTTTGCGCCATTTCCACCGCATGTTGCCTCTTTTTTTCCATACTCTGGAGCTTCGTTTCATTGAAAGTCCTCGCTTTGATTTTTGCCCCTCTATTCGGTACCCTTTTTTAATCTTTCGGCTCTCTTCGGCCTCAAATCTTAAATCATAGGTCGATTAGGCCCCGTGAATCCCGTGAAAGAGCTCGCTCTGGCCGTAATTTCCGGAGAGATAAAAAGCAAAGAAGAGCTGAACAGTGCAAAACTCGAGATTGCCAGAAAATACAGGCTGAACAGCATACCATCGAATACGGATATCCTGCACGAGATACCTGCCGAGAGGCGGGAAGAGTTCTATCATATTATCAGGATAAAACCGACCCGTTCCCTTTCCGGTGTTGCGGTTGTTGCGATTATGACATCCCCTTATCCATGCCCGCACGGGAAGTGCATATACTGCCCCGGAGGCCCGGAGAAGGGTACCGCACAGAGCTATACCGGACATGAACCCGCTGCCATGCGGGCCGCTCAGAACAATTTCGACCCCTATCTTCAGACAAAGAACAGGCTGCAGCAGCTTGAAGAGGTCGGGCACCCCACGGACAAGATAGACCTGATAATAATGGGCGGGACATTCACAGCAAGGCCGGAGGAGTACCGTGAAAGCTTTGTGAAAGGGGCTTTCGATGCGATGAACGGCGTGAAATCCGGCAGCCTTTCGGAAGCTCAGTTCTTAAATGAGAGCGCAGAGCACAGGTGCATAGGCCTTACCGTGGAAACGAGGCCGGACTGGTTTTTTGAGAGGGAGATAGAGCAGTCTCTGAAGCTCGGTGCAACAAGGGTTGAGCTGGGGATACAGAGCACATTCGACGATGTTCTCGAAAGGGTGAAAAGAGGGCACACTGTGGCGGACAGCATAAGGTCCAGCAAACTCACGAGAGATGCCGGATTGAAGATGGTTTACCACATGATGCCGGGCCTTCCCGGTTCCACCCTCGAGAGGGATTTCTCCTCTTTTAAGAGAATATTCACCGACCCGGATTTCATGCCTGACATGCTGAAGATATATCCGACGCTTGTCATAGAGGGCACAGAGCTCTACGACATGTGGAAAAACGGCGAATATGAGCCCATGGACACGGAAAAAGCGGTGGAACTCCTGATAAGGGTCAAGGAAATAGTGCCTCCGTGGGTAAGGATACAGCGCATTCAGAGAGACATCCCTGTCCAATATATAGCCGCAGGTGTGAAAAGGAGCGATTTGAGGGGATATGTCCTCCAGAGAATGAAAGAGGCGGGAAAGAGGTGCAGATGCATAAGATGCAGAGAGATAGGGCACACGAATTCCGACATCCGTCCGGAAGATGTCACCCTTATCCGCAGAGAATACGATGCCGCTGGCGGTAAAGAACTGTTTCTTTCGTTCGAAGGGCCGGATATGGAACTCATAGGTTTTCTAAGGCTGAGGAAAGTCCCCGAAGATTCATGGAAAAGTGAAACAAAGGAATACGGTGCCATAATCAGGGAACTCAAGGTATTTGGCTCTCAGGTGCCGATAGGTGATGAGCCGAAAGGCAGGTGGCAGCACAGGGGCTATGGAAAAAAGCTTGTGGAAGAAGCGGAGAGAATAGCGAAAGACGAATGGGCTACCGAGGGAATACTCGTCATGAGCGG
>CAZQEG010000088.1:0-3681 GCA_964591575.1 uncultured Thermoplasmata archaeon | reverse complement strand
ACCGTTGTTTCGTATTCCCCACCTTCGCCGCCCACATTTATACCGTATTTTTCCCGAAGTTTTACGAGTTCGTCTATGGCCTTTTCATCCATGATTCTTCCGAGCCATTCCTCTCCGAGGCCGTAAGCGCTCACCGACACCACCATTATCCTGAATCCGGCGGAGAGCATATCGCGTACCAGCATCTCCTGATTCTTCCTCCATAGAGGTGCGAATGTCCGCAAACCGAGCTCGTAGCACACTCTCTGCACCCTTGCCCACTGGTAATCGGATTCCACGGCCCCCACAAGAACGCCGTCTATTCCATCTATTCTCAGGGCATCTTTCAGGTCGTCGAGTTCCTCTTCCTCCCTTCCCTCCGTGTGCTTAAGATGTGTCTTTAACCCCATGGATTCCGCTATCTTCACCGCCTCTCTCGTGTTCGGCCTCTGGAACATATAGGAATCCGCATCGGTTACAAGGACCACGGCATCGGTTACCTCCCAGCCGTACTGACGTGCGATGTAGATCGAATATGTGGAGTCCTTCCCTCCGGAGAGAAGTGCGGCAAGCCTCATCTGTTCCTCATTTGAGAACCATCTTGGCATCTACGACGATGGTATCCTTCTCCCTCACGAACACGGGGTTCAGGTCCATCTGGCTCAGGTACTCCTTCAGGTCGCCGGCAAGTTTCGAGACACCGAGAAGCGTGTCTATCAGGGAATCTCTGTTTACCTTTATCCCCCGGAATCCCTCGAATATCTTGCGGCCTTTCAGCTCCCTCAGCATCTCGTCGGCATCTCTCTTCGTGATGGGGAGCACCCGGAACGAGACATCTTTGTATATCTCGGTGTATATCCCTCCGAGGCCCACCATGACCGTATGGCCGAATGTCGGGTCATCTATGAGCCCGATTATCGCCTCCACGCCGGGATCTTCCATCTCCTCTATCAGTATCGCATCGCCGGGGAATCTCTTCTTCATATCCTCGTACTCTCTTTTAAGCTGCTGGAAGTTCTCGATATGAAGTTTCACACCTCCGACATCAGTCTTGTGCAGTATCTCCGGCGAGGAAACCTTCATGACCACGGGGTACTCCAGATCTGGCTCCTTCAGCTCTTCATCCGGCAGTACCACAGCCCTTTTCGGCGTCCTGAAACCATAGTAATCCAGTATATCCTTGACCTCGTACTCGGTGAGGGCCTTTCTTCCTTCGACTGAGTTAAGAAATTCTTTCGGCTTCATAGGCTGCCATAGCTTTTTCTATAAAAAACTTATCAATCACAATTCCTATATATCCCGTCCTGATGGTGAGGCTCATGTCTGAGAGCGAGTTCTTCAAGGCAGCCGAGCTTCTCAAAGGCGATAAAGTCGGCCGGAGAGTGAAGATAAGGGGCTGGATATATCGTACGAGGCACAAGGGAAAGATGGTATTCACTGTCATAAGGGATTCCAGCGGGATAATTCAGGCTACACTGTTCAAGGGAGATATGGAGAATGAAAAGGATTTTGAGGATGCGAAGAAGGCACTGGTGGAATCATCGGTCGAGGTCGAGGGAATCCTTGTGGAGGAACCGAGAGCGCCCGGCGGATACGAGATACAGGTCAGAAGATTCAATGTTGTACATTTTGCGGATATATTCCCGATAAACAGGGACCAGAGCGAGGAGTTCTTAAGGAATAACAGACATCTGTGGCTGCGCTCCCGAAAGATGACCGCCATGCTCAAGATAAGAAGCACGGTTACCGGCGCGATACATGATTTCTTCAGGCAGAGAGGATATTACGAGTTCACGCCGCCGATACTTCAGCCGAACCAGACGGAAGGCGGCTCCACGCTGTTCGAGGTCAAATACTTCAACACAAAGACCTACCTTTCCCAGACATGGCAGCTCTATGCAGAGGCTGCAATATTCTCTCTGGAAAGGATATATGATGTTGCGCCCACATTTCGGGCCGAGAAATCGAGGACCTCCCGCCATCTCTGTGAGTTCTGGATGGCTGAGATGGAAGCCGCATGGATGGGGCTGGAAGAATGCACCGAGGTGGCCAAGGACGAGGTGAGGTTCATAATAAAGAGGGTGCTGGAGAACAACAGGGAGGAGCTTAAGATATTGGACAGGGATACAAGAGCCCTTGAAGCGGTCGTGGAAAGAGATTTCCCGACGATAACATACACCGAGGCTCTCCGCATACTGAAGGAGAAGAACGGAATGGATGTCAAGTGGGGAAAGGACCTCAGGACCATAGAGGAGAGCGAACTCATGAAGCACTTCGAGACTCCTGTGGTCGTAACCCATTATCCGAAAGAGGCAATGGCATTCTACAAGCCTGTGGACAGAGAAGCGGATGCACCGGGACCTGTTGCGAAGTGCTTCGATATGCTGGCTCCCGAAGGCTACGGTGAAATAGTTGGCGGCTCAGAGAGGGATACGGACATAGAGCAGATGAAAAAATACCTCGAAAAGGACGGAGAGGACCCTAAGAATTACGAATTCTACTTCGACACCAGAAGATACGGCTCTGTCAGGCATTCCGGGTACGGTTTGGGTGTTGAAAGGGTGGTTGCATGGATATGCGGGCTTGACAATGTTAAGGATGCGATACCTTTCCCCAGAACCCCCAGCAGGTTCAGACCTTAGGCGGCGGAATCCTCGATATCGCACCGCATTTCGTGCATTTCAGAAGTCCATTCCCCAGGTAGTTAGCCTCGGTGTTCCCGCATATCGGACACCTGTAAGGAAACGATGCGTAGGGCGGAATGTAGCCGGAGTCGGAGATATTCGGGCTCCACGGAGGCGGAGGTACGGGATTTATCCGAGGAGAGCGCTCCTTTTTGGCATCCTTGCCCAGCATCTTGAATAGCAGGGATTTGGAATAGAGGTAGAAGAAGTATACGCCTATCACGGTACCGCCAAGGAGAAAGAGGTCTGCGGCTATGCCGAGGGCGGAAGAATGGAACAGCTCCGAGGGCATTGACAGGTAATCGTTCGCAAAATGGAGCAGCATCGATGCATGGATGCCCCTTTTTGTGTACAGGTATCCCATCGCCATCCCGCCCACCATTGCGGGTATTATCTTGAAGACATCCCATCCGGCGGTGGCGTGCGCAACACCGAAGATGAGGGCCGCTATGGTTATCAGAAGCACGGTCGCTCTGTCGGTCTTGAATCCCCCGCCAACCAGATATCGATACAACGGTGCTCTCCTGCCTCTTGCGATATCCACAAACAGAAGAGGGAGCCCTATGAATGGAATTCTGGAGACTATCTCCTCCCACACACCCGCCCTTGCGAACCCGTAGAGCTGCGTCCACAGGGGCATCTTCCCGAACTTGGGGACCGTCGGCGAGAGATAGCTGTATATGATGAGATAGTAGAGGACAGAGAAGCTTATGGTCGCAAACAGCAGCCCCGCTATCTCGAAAAGTGTGTTCCCCGCAGGCACATCCAGCCTGAGCTTACTGACACCGGATATGGAATCCGAAGCTATTTTCCTCCATTCTCTCAGAAGGAGCCAGCCGAACGATGCTGCGATGCTTGCGAAGACGAATGCGAAATACAAGAGAAATCCTCCGCCCGATAGATAGGATATCCCGATAACCAGGCCGGGCGGGAGCAGTGCGAAGACCACCGTCCTCGGCTGTTTGGGCAGCGGGCTCTCTCCGCCTATAACACCATTCTGCGGGCTGTATTCTCCGCT
>CAZQEG010000087.1:0-3756 GCA_964591575.1 uncultured Thermoplasmata archaeon | reverse complement strand
GATTTAAGATGACCGAATACACCCTATGCGAGAAACCCCTCATCGAAGCCCTCGAATCCATCGGATGGAAATACATACCCGGCAGGGAATTGGAGCGCGAGAACTATGAGGAGCCCCTGCTCGTTGAAGAGCTGGAGAGCGCCATAAGAAGGCTGAGCGCGGGGCCGGAATACTCGGACCTTGAGCTGAGGGACGAGGACATACACAGGGCAATAATGAAACTCAGGGCCGGAGGCACGGGGCCGGGGAGCGCCCCCGAGGTCTTGAACCACATTAAAAAGGGGCTGATTCCTTTGAATCTCGGAAAGAGGGGGCTCAGATATCTTCCGATAATCGACTACGGAAATCCGGATAACAACAGTTTCATAGTAAGCAATCAGGTCGTGTTCAGAGGCCCGGCAGGTGAGATGAGAGCGGATATAATGCTCTTCGTCAACGGGATACCACTGGCAATCATCGAGTGCAAAGACCCGACGGATGAAGGGCTCACATGGTACGACGCATACGGAGACATAAAGATATACGAAAGCAGGGTTCCGGAGCTTTTCAGGTATGTGCAGATAGGCATTGCGGCATGCGATGAGATCAGAGCATTTCCCACGGTCCCTTGGTCTGAGGATGTTCACCCCTCTGTCTGGAGGGATGAGAACGGAAATGACGGAATCGAGGGAATAAAGGCCATGCTCTCGCCGGAGGCGCTCCTCGATATTATCAGAAACTTCGTTTTCACGGTTGAAAAAGGCGGAGAGACCACAAAGCTAATCCCCAGATACATGCAGTACTATGCAGCCAATCGCATCTATCGGAGGATTGTGGAGCGCATGGAAGGAAGGAGCGAGAAAAACAGAGGACTGATATGGCACTGGCAGGGCTCCGGAAAGACATATACCATGATATTCGCAGCCTATAAGGCATACAACGACCGCAGGATGGAGAAGCCGAGCATATTCTTTATTGTGGACCGAAGGGAGCTTCAGGACCAGCTTGGCAAGGTTCTCGCTCGCATGGACCTCGGAGATATGGGCTTTGAGAAGATAAAGCGCATAAGCGAGCTCGAGGATGTGATAAACTATGACGAGGGAAGAGGAAAAAGAGGGCTTTTCCTCCTGTTAATCCAGAAGTTCCGCCCTGATTCCGCCGTGGATGAGGAAGAAGGAATCGACAGGGAGGAGTTCGAGCGCATAAAGATGGAGATGCGGGACTTGCCAATCTCGAAAAGAAAGAACATCGTGCTTTTCATAGACGAGGGACACAGGACGCAGTACGGGATACTGGCCTCCGAGATGAAGAGCATATTCAGAGAGGCTTTCATGTTCGCATTCACCGGAACACCCATATCGAAGATAGGCAGGAACACCTATGCCGAGTTCTCATATCCTCCGGATGAAAACTACCTTCACCGCTATTTCATAGATGATTCCATAAAGGACGGCTACACTGTACCCATAGTCTACCGTTTCATGAAGGAGTGGATGGAATTCCACAGAGACAACTTCGAGCTCAGAATGGAAGAGATATTCGGAGAAGGGGCGGAGGAGGAGAAAGAAGAGGTGCAGAAGCGCTTCATGCCGATAAATGAGATACTTTCCAACCCGGATATGATAGAAAAAAAGGCCGAGAACATAGTGGAAAGCTTCATGAAAAGGGAGAACAGAGGCTTAAAAGGCATGGTCGTGGCCGCCAGCAGAAAGGCATGCGTCCTCTACAAAGAGGCAATAGACAGATACATGAGAGCGCACTATCCGGATGAGTGGGACGAAAGGTTCGCAGAGGTTGTGATGACATACGGCAATAAAGAGAAGGATGAGATTGTACGCAGATATAAGGAGAGAATAAGGAAAAGTTTTCCTTCCGCAAGCTTCGAGCAGATAAACAGGAAGATAGTGGATGATTTCATGGAAAAGGAGTATCCTCAGCTTCTCATAGTCACAGACAAACTTCTCACGGGATTCGATGCACCAGTTCTTCAAATAATGTACCTCGACAAGGTGATGAACGGCCATACTCTCCTGCAGGCAATAGCCAGAACGAACCGACCGAGAGAAGGTAAGGAATACGGACTTGTCATGGATTATGTGGGAATATTCAGGAGATTCAAAGAAGCACTCGAGGAATACTATGAAATGGAAGGGAGCGCTGCGAATGTCGCTGTAAACATATCCGATCTGGAGGCTGAGCTTATAAGCTCTCTTAAAGAGATGGATGAGCTTCTGAACGGAGATTTTAACCCAAATAAAATACTTAAAGGGGAGAGAGATGCCATAGAGCGCTCCTTATCGAAGATAATGGAGATGAAGAACGGAAACAATGAAGAAGAGTTCCTGAAAACATACAGGAAGATAGACAAGATATACGAACTCTTGGGACCAAGCGAGATAAAGGTTGAGCCGACTGTGAGAAATAGCGTTGAAGCCCTTAGAAAGATATACTGGGCATACAAAAAGAGATTCGGGAGGGAGTTTGACCCGAAAAAGATAGAAGAGGATATTCGAGATGTGAGAAATGCGCTCTACGAATCCATGAAAATAAAGGACCTTGAGCCGAAGACCTCGAACAGACTCATCGACAGCGAATACCTCGAAAAAATAAGGTCGGAAATAGAGCCGGAGGACACGCTTATCGTGGATATGGCATCCGTTCTCAACAGATATGTTCTGAAAATAAGGGATAACCCATGGGCAGACATAGTTTACGGAGATATCATAAAATCCATAGAAAACTCGATCGACCGGTGGAGAAAAAGAGAATCGAGTCCGGAAGAGAGTTACGAATCATTTATAAAAGAGATGGAAAAGATAAACGAAATGGAGGAAGAAAGGGGCAGTCTTGCGCTTAATGATACGGAATTCGCCATGTTCGTAGCGCTCAGAAATAAGTTCGGAAGAGATGCCGATGCCGAATATCTTCGCTTTATATCCTCTATTATGGAAACCCTGAGAAGCGAGGAGCTGCTGTTCCCCGGATGGTATGAAAAAAGCGAGGGAAAAAGAAGGGTTGGTGAGACAATAAGAAAAGAACTCCTGCACTTCCTTGTGGTGGAGCGGAAGATGAGCTACGAAGAAGCGAAGGGCATGCTTGATGCGGTCATAGAGAGCCTCATGGAGATTCTGGAGAGGTCGGGACCGTGAGATACAAAGACATGGAATACACCGCAGAATACCGGAATCTGAAATATCCTCGTATAGATATAAGAACTGGCGAGCTTGTTCTGATACTTCCGTACGGTATGAATGCAGAGGAGATTCTGGGAAAAAACGAGGAGAAGATACGAAAAAAGCTCGAAGAAATAAGAAGAATAAAGCACTCTGCCGAAAGAGGCCTGAATCCCGACGAGGTCTTTCTCATTGGTAAACGATACAAAATAGTTCGCAACTGCGGAAAAAGGCCGGGAATATATGCAAAAGAGGCAGTCATTAACATATGCGGTGCAGGCAAGGAAAGGATAAGAGAAATCATCAAGGATTTTCTCAGAGAAAAGATAGAGAGAAAGCTGGAAGCCTATTCGAAAATCACGGGCCTTAAGCCGAATAAGATATTTATCAGGGAGCAGATAACGAAGTGGGGAAGCTGCTCATCCAAGGGAAACCTGAACTTCAACCTGCGGCTCGTTTTTGTTCCGTCCGCTTTCTTCGATTATATAGTCCTCCATGAACTTCTTCATCTGAGATACATGAACCATGGAAAGGACTTCAAAAGGGAACTAAAAACCATCTACAAAAAGAAGCTTCCCGATGACAGGGCAATGATGAAGTACTG
>CAZQEG010000086.1:0-3956 GCA_964591575.1 uncultured Thermoplasmata archaeon | reverse complement strand
CAATCCTCGCACCGTTCTTGGCTGCGTTTATGAACATCAGGGCCGTCTTTTTCTCTATCATTTCAAGATACTCCTCGGCTTTTATGTCCATGCGCTCCTCGAAGTCCATGTCCATCTGCTGGCCTTCGGCAATACCGATGACCATGGAGGAAACATCGCTGACGAGCTCCCTGACAAGCGAATCATCCACATCCAGTTCGCTCAATTTCGTGAAAGCAAGGGAGAACATGGCATCTCCGGCGTTTATCGCCGTGGCTTCTCCGTATACCGTATGTACCGTAGGGACGCCTCTTCTGATATCGTCCCTGTCCATTATATCATCGTGAACAAGTGTAAAATTGTGGGTTATCTCCAGCGCTATTCCAAAGGGGAGCGCTCTTTTTCCCTCTCCTTCATTAACGGCATCCGCAGAAATCATAGCGAGTGCAGGCCTGAGACGCTTTCCCCCCGCCGCGGGGTAATGCACCATCGCTTTCTTCAATCTTTCTTCACCTATTCCGTCAAATGCGCTCAGCAGTGCGGCATCTATCTCTTCCCGCCTGAGAGCTATCGCTTCTTTTATTCCCATTTTCACACCTCTATCTGGTCAATCCAATCCTTCAAGCTTCCATGCACTATTGCGCGGATGTTCTTCATAGCGGATACATTTCGGGCGCCAGTGAGGAACATCGCTATCTTGAGCTGGTATATCATGTCTTCCAGAGCCTTTGTCACCTCTTCGGCGGAGACCATGGCCGGTTTCAGAAGGGAGCGAGCTATTCCGGCGGCAGATGCACCGAAAACGAGCGCCTTTGCGATGTCTATCCCGTTTCTTATCCCGCCTGTGGCTATGACCGGTATGCCCACCGATGCCTCTATCACCGATGCCGGTGCCGGAATTCCCCAGTCCCACAGAAGCTCCCCCAGCCGTTCCTTCATGCGGTCTCCTCTGTTCTTCGCTCTGTAGTATTCAACGGCCGAAAAGCTTGTTCCGCCGGCACCGCCGACATCTATTCCGAGAATTCCGGCCCTCTTCAGCTTTATGGCCGCGCTTCTTGAGATTCCGGCGCCGGTCTCCTTCACGATGACGGGAAATGTCTTTGAAAGGCTGCTTATAGCGGAGAGAACGCCTTCCGCATTCATCTCTCCCTCCGGTTGGACCGCCTCCTGAAGATAGTTCAGGTGGACCGCCAGAATATCCGCATCGAGCATCACCATAAGCCTCTCGAGCTGCTTCTGATTTATTCCGGGCGAGCTCTTCTGGTCTATCAACTGGGGAGCGCCTATGTTCCCGAAAAGAAGCGGTACCCTGTGCTCTTTCACCACCGAATACGTATCCGCCAGATTTCTGTCCGCCAGATAAGCTCTCTGACTTCCCACGCCCATCCCGATTCCGAGCTTTTCGGCAGCTATAGCGAGGTTTTCATTTATCTTCCTTCCGAGTTTGCTGCCCCCGGTCATCGCCGAGATTATTATGGGGGCATTCAGCTTAACTCCGAAGAGTTCCGTTCCGATATCAATATCGTCGAAATCTATCTCGGGGAGCGCTCTGTGCACGAGATCTATGTCATCCCAGTAATTGTGATGCGCTCCGACATCCTTTTCCGCGCATATTTCAATGTGCTCGTTCTTTCGTTCCTCTATCATGTCTTCACCCCTATCTTCGTTCCTGTGATATTCTCGCCGGCAATGGCCTTTTCAAGCCTCCCTTCGACGAGCCCGTTCATTATAAGGACCTCAACGCCGTTCTTCGCCATCTTTATTCCGTATCTTATCTTCTCAGCCATGCCTCCGGTTACATCCGGATTATCGAGCTTCGATGAGAACCTTGTATCCGGGCCGATATATTCCAGAAGTCGCGCCCCTTCCTCCGAGGGCGGCATATCGTAGACCCCATCGACATCCGTTACGAATATCGCCTTTTTTACTTCTTTAAGTGAGGAGAGAGCGTGCATTATGTGGTCTCCGGAGCATATTGAGAACATCCTTTTGCTGTCCAGAACGACATCTCCGAAGCTTACCGGCGTCATGCCCAGAGATGCGTAGAGAGCAAAGAGCTCCGGGGAGAACTTCTTCATCATGCCGTCCTCGTATATGCTTATGGTGGACGGCGGTATGGAAACAGGAAAAAGGCCCGCATCCATGAGCGCATTCAGCACATACATGTCCAGCTCCCTGACATCCCGCTGCACCTTTGAGAAGTATTCGAACTGCCACTTTCCAGCAAAACCTTCGGCGAGTTTCCCCTCCTTCGCAAGCATATGGCCGAAAGAACCGGCACCGTGCACCACCATCACCTCTTCTTTCGAATGGGAAATCTCCGATGCAAGTCGCCTGAGAACATCCGCTCTGAGGCTTTTCGGCTTGGATTTGTCCGTTATGACGCTTCCGCCCAGTTTTACGAGGTGCATAATCCGAGAATATCCCCTCCTTTATTAGGATAAGGGTGGGTGATTATGGTCAGAGGATATACCTACGAAGAATCCGCAGGACTTCCTGATGTGGATGGATTTTCGCTTGAGCGAAAGTCTTAAATACTGTGTCATATTATCCGACATATGTCAGACGAAGAATGGGAAAATTCCCAAAATATGTCTGACAAAGAGGCAATAAATGGCTCCCGAATCGCTCAGAATTACGGTAAGGCTGCCGGAAGAAACGGTCCGCAAGATAGAGAGTCTGCTCTCCACCGGAAAGTACGGAAGGACGGTGTCCGATTTCATAAGAAAGGCGTTGGACACCTACATAGAAATGGAGTTCTCCCCGGAAAATGTGGAGAAAAAGGTCGTTGACCTGCCAAAGTCCAGCGTAAAGGTCCTGCAAAAGCTCACCGAGGACGGCGAATATGTCTCGGTGGAAGATGCAATCCGGGCGGTCGTGAGAGACTATGTGAAAAAAACCGTTAACGAAGGTGAATGAAATGGGATTTGATTCTCTCATAGAAAAGGCCAGGGAATTCGATGTTCCCGAAAGCAGAAAAGCCCTCAAAATAGCAGTGATAGGCTGCGGTGGGTCGGGAAACAACACGATAACGCGCCTGAAGAAGATGGGGCTTGACTGGGCATCTACGGTCGCTATAAACACCGATTCAAAGCATCTTTACTCGATGGTCTCTGCGGATAGGAAGGTATTGATAGGAAGAACTTTGACAAAAGGAATGGGAGCCGGCGGAGACCCGTCCATCGGAGAGAGAGCGGCGGAATACAGCTTCGACGAGATAGAAGAAGCGGTCGGAGAGCCGGACATCGCTTTCATAACCGCAGGTATGGGCGGAGGAACCGGAACAGGCTCGGCGCCTATTGCCGCGGAGATTGCAAAAAAAGCGGGCGCTGTGGTCATTGCCATGGTAACAAAGCCTTTTTCGATAGAGGGCGGAAAGTCCGAAAAGGCAAAATACGGCATAAGAAGGCTCAAAGAGGTCGCAGACAGCGTTATAACGCTGGAGAATGACAGATTGATAGAGATTGTTCCCAATCTTCCGGTGGACAGTGCCTTCATGGTCATGGATACTCTGGTCGCAGATGTGATAAAGAACATTACGGACGCTCTTGTCAACACATCCAGCATAAACATAGATTTCGCTGACTTCAAGCGGGTGATGTCCGAAGGTGGCGATGCGACCATACTATACGGCGAAAACTCCGCGAGAGAACCATCCCTGCTGGTCAGAGAGACGCTGAGCAACAGATTCCTCAACACGGACTTTCACGGCGCTTCGGCCGCGCTCATACATCTTACGGTCGGTACGGCTGGCCCCCAGATATCTACGGTTGATAAAGTGATGAAAGGCCTCACAAGAGATATGGGCCCGCAGGCAGATATCATAATGGGCATAAGAAATGACCCTGATTTCGATGACCGGATGAAGGTGCTTATGGTGGTCACAGGCATAGGAAAGGACGATGTGCTGGGAACCGCAGGCTCCGGCATGATAAAGGCTCATGTATGACGATGAACAATCCTCCTCCTTTTTTCCA
>CAZQEG010000085.1:0-3974 GCA_964591575.1 uncultured Thermoplasmata archaeon | reverse complement strand
TGGGGCATAAGCCTTCCGATGGAAGGCGATGCCTCGCCTATTGGCTCGGGAAAGCCGCTTCGACTACCCCTGCGTTGCGTGTGTTAATAGGATTGGAATCTCAGATTCTCCTTTCTTTTTTCTCCCAAGAACAACCTCTATATAACGGTTTCATTGGATTGGGTTTCAAGCGATATTTCCTGCTGTTTATGAGTATCGAATCATCATTATAAGTGGCATGAGCACCGTTCTATACTGCTCAGGAACAGGAACAAGGCCCAGAAGTATGAGAAGAGCACCTATCAGGATGGCGAGTATTATTATGAAGAGAACAAGGCGTATAAGGCCCACCAGAAGTTTGGGCACCGCTATCAGAAGCGCAAGGAGTATTATGATGGTCGCTATACAGCATAAGTACATGGGTGGTAATTTCTTCCGTTCTATTTTAAGTTTTCCTTTTCCGAGCTTTGAGCGGCTAAAACCCTCTAAGATATCTTTTGAAGCGACCGTATGAAGCCTTTCCTGTTTTCAGGGAAAAACTATAATATCTGGCAGTGTTGTGCTTTTATGCTCGAACTTCTCAGAGAGATTGGCAGAGATGTCGAGACAGCGGTCAAATCATCGGATACTCGCATGTGGTCAGTTTCCCAGGGAATCGGTGCGGATGGAACGGAAACGAGCGGCATAGACAGCATAGCCGAAGAGGCCGTTTTCAAGGCTCTTGAAAGGCATGGAAATCCTCTGAATGTTCTCAGTGAAGAGGCCGGCTTTGTGGATTTCGGAAGAGCCCTGACGCTTGTGGTCGATCCGCTGGACGGAACATACAATGCGAAAACAGGCATCCCTTTCTTCTCAGTATCTCTGGCGGTCACAGAAGAATCTCTCTCCGGTGTGTCCCATGCTCTTGTCATAAATATCCCGACGGGGGATGAGTATGCGGCTTCCAGAGGAAAAGGCGCATATCTGAACGGAAAGAGCATACATACGAGGACTTTTTCTCGAGATGACTCGGTGTTCTCCATATTTCTCGGTGAAAATGCCTCCGACAGGTCCCGGGATATCTCAAGAAGATGCATAAGAGCGCGGTCTATGGGCTCTGCGGCCCTTGAAATATCGCTGGTCGCCTCCGGTTCCTCGGACCTATATTATTACTGTGGGAGTTCCCCGTCCCTCGGACTGCGAATCGTGGATATCGCCGCAGCATATCTGATTCTCAGAGAAGCGGGCGGGAAGATGTTCGACGGAAATCTTATTAAATTGGATATGCCTCTTGATGTGAAAAAGAGGTCATCCGTAGTTGCAATAGGAAGCGATGAAGTGATGAAGGTGATAGAATGAGATTCGGAATCACCACGAGGTCTTTCATAAAGGAGGGGGTCGGGCTGGCATCGGCGGCTCTCAAATACCTCGAACAGGAACATGAGGTGTATGTGGAAGAGCCTCTCGCCAAGAAGATGGGAGTAAAAGGCATACCTATTGAGAAGATGAAGGTGGATGTCATGATAGCCATAGGTGGGGACGGAACGGTTCTCAGGGCACTTCAGCTCAATGATGCACCTGTGTTCTCCATAAACGCCGGTTCTCTCGGTTTTCTTACGGAGAGCACACCGGAAGACATGATTTTCTCTCTTGAAAGAATAATAAAAGGGGAATACATTCTGGAAAAAAGAATAAAGCTCAAAGTCGAACTTAACGGAGAGAGGTTGAAAGACGCCACGAACGAGGCGGTGATACACACATCTCAGGTTGCAAAGATAAGGGATTTTCAGATGTTCATAGATGATGAACTGGTTGAAAGCCTCAGAGCGGACGGAATAATCGTGGCCACACCTACGGGCTCTACATGCTATGCGATGAGCGTGGGCTCTCCCATAATATTCCCCGGACTTGCCGCATTTGTAATAGCGCCGATAGCTCCTTTCAAGCTCTCTTCAAGACCCCTTGTTATATCCTCCTCCAGCAAAATAGGTATAAAATTGACGGAGCCGCGGAAAAACTGCATAATCGTCATAGATGGTCAGGAAAATATCAAGATGACACCGAAAGACAGACTCGAAATATCGCTATCGGAAAAAGAGGCGAAGTTCGTGAGGTTCGGCCAGGATTTTTACAGAAATATAAAGGAAAAACTCGGGGTTTAACGGTGTTACAGGGATGCTTCGAAATCCTCTGCGGTTAGGGGGAAGTCTTCATTCGATGTTATCTCTCCCCTTTCCTTCAGGATTTCCCTTGCAAGAAGCCAGTAGACCGTTGCCAGAGCACCCCGTCCTTTGTTGTTCGTGGGTATTATCAAATCCACATACTTCGTCTCGTTATTGGCGTCACAAAGGCCCACTATGGGTATTCCTATTTTAACTGCCTCTTTTAGCGCCTGATGATCTGCGGCAGGGTCTGTGACAAGGAGCACCTCCGGCTCAATATATTCGGGAATGACGGGGTTCGTGAGTATTCCTGGGATGAAACGGCCCGGAATCACCTTCACACCCGTAACTTCGGCGAACTTTCTTGCCGGTTTCTGCCCGTACTGCCTCGCAGCAACAACCAGAATTCTCTCAGGGTCAAATCTGGAAAGGAACTTTGCGGCAATCTTTATCCTCCGGTCAGTTTCCTCAACATCGAGGACCCAAAGACCGTCGCTTCTTATTTTGAAAGCGAACTTCCGCATATCCTCGCTCTTCTGCTTCGTTCCTATATGAACGCCGGCAGTCAAATACTCGTTTTCGGGTATCAGCATACCCGTATCATCGCTTTTAGACATTTTATTCCTCCGTCAATTCTCTCTCACGACCGTCATAGGTATTACGTCTTTTTCAAACTCCAGCATGGCTATTTTTACGGGGTCAAGCATATCCTCAGGTATCCGAATCAGCACTGGCGCTCCCATGGATATCTGAAGAGCCCTTGAGCCGATTATCCTTGCCTTTTCAAATCTTGTATACTTCATGGTATCTCCTGAGCTTTGCCACCAAACCGTGTTCTGTTTATAAAGTTTTTGAGAAGCTGGGCTTCTTCATCTAAAAACCTAAATAGGCGGTTGAGTACTCGCTAAGATAGGTGATGATATGCCGTTCGAACTCAATGTGGATGCCGTGAAATATACGACAGAAAGGATAAAGAGAGGTACAGAAAGGATAAAGAGAGGTTTTGCCGCCATGCAGAAAGGCGGTGTGATAATGGATGTGACAGACGCCAAGCAGGCTGCTATAGCCGAAGAGGCCGGTGCGGTGGCGGTTATGGCTCTCGAAAGAGTGCCTGCGGATATAAGGGCCGCCGGAGGGGTTGCCAGAATGGCAGACCCTAAGAAGATAGAGGAAATAATAGAAACGGTCACCATTCCGGTGATGGCGAAGGCCAGAATAGGGCATTTTGCAGAGGCTCAGATACTTCAGGAACTGGGTGTGGACATGATAGACGAATCAGAGGTTCTTACCCCCGCCGACCCGTTTTACCACATAGACAAGGAGCAGTTCACGGTTCCCTTCGTATGCGGTGCCAGAAACCTCGGCGAGGCGCTCCGCAGGATATTTGAAGGCGCGGCGATGATAAGAACAAAAGGAGAGGCCGGTACCGGCAATGTCATAGAGGCTGTGAGGCACCAGAGGATGATAACAAATGAGATTCACAAGCTGAAAGCGATGGACGATGAGGAACTCTTTGCGGTTTCGAGAGAGATTCAGGCACCCTTTGAACTCGTGAAAGAGGCTGCGGAGCTTCAGAGACTTCCGGTTGTCAATTTCGCGGCCGGAGGAATAGCGACACCGGCGGATGCGTCCCTCATGATGCAGCTTGGGAGTGACGGCGTCTTCGTCGGCTCGGGAATATTCAAGTCCCAGAATCCGGAAAAGATGGCCAAGGCAATAGTCGAGGCGGTGCACAACTACGATGACCCGAGAATACTTGCCGAAGTATCCAAGGACCTCGGAGAACCGATGAAAGGCCTTGAGATATCGACCCTCGATACAAAGCTTCAGGAAAGAGGCTGGTAAAGGCTTTTA
>CAZQEG010000084.1:0-4156 GCA_964591575.1 uncultured Thermoplasmata archaeon | reverse complement strand
GACCATGTCCCCGCCTGATTCTGTTTGTAGAGGGTGTTGGATGTGTTCAGATTCATGCTCCATCCGTCGTCGTTCTCCAGTCCGTAGTTCGTGGGGTCCCAGTTGTCGGGTGCTGCAATCCACAGGAAGTCGTTGCCGCTTGCCGGTGCAGGTACGAGTTCCCACAGCTTGGCCATGTACGGCTGGCTGCCGCTGGCAAATGTCAGATTTCCGAGAACATCGCCCGTGCTTACCCAGTTGTCGACCTCGTTCGCTATGTACCAGTTGCTTCCGTCATACATCCAGTAAACGAGCAGTTCGTTGTTCGCCGCACCGTCCTTTTCGGTTGTGGAATCATTTCCCGGTACTGTCAGTTTGTAACTGCCGTCACCGTAGTATGTCACATTCGTCGCATACTCCACGCCGTCCGCCCAAGCAGAGACTGTATATCCGTCCGCTACTGCAGTTCCATCGAGTTTTGCAGTTCCCTGCCGAACAAAAGGCTGTGGTGGTGCTGCTATCACCGTTATCGCCGAAAACACCATAAGCATGGTGATTGCGAGCGTTAGCGCACTTATTATCGTTCTTCTTTTCATTTTTTATCCTCCTTGCTCAAATAAGCAACATTCCCATTCATGTTAAAACAGTATATATACTTTGTGGCACAAGCTTGAAAAATGCCGTATTCCAGCATATATAATAGGGTAGAAAGGCGAAAAGATATTTTTAATAATAAACTAATAAAAATTATTTGTATATTTTGAGATTCTCATCTGCCTTACAGCGAATTTATTCCCTCTCCGATGCGGTCCAGGCCCTCGAGCAGCCGGTTTATGTCGGTGGCGTATGATATCCTGAGATATCCTTCGCCCTGGTTCCCGAATGCACCTCCCGGTGTTACGGCCACCCTGTTCTCCCTGAGGAGCAGTTCCGCCAGATTGAATGAATTGATATCCGCATGGTACCTTGCAAATATGTAAAAAGCACCCGAGGGATAAAACGCATCCAGCTCGCTCATCTCCGATATGTGTCCCAGTGCAGATATTCGCCTTCTTGCGAACTCCTTCTTCATATCCGCCACATATGGCGCACAGTCCCTGAGAGCGACTATCGCAGCCTTCTGAATGAAAGGAGGGACGCATGTTATGCTCTGCTGCTGAAGCTTGTTTATCGTCTTTATAAGGTCCTTCGGCGCTGTTATCCAGCCTATGCGCCAGCCTGTCATGGCGTATGCCTTTGAGAACCCGTTTATCGTTATCGTGCGGTCCAGCATATTGCCTATGGAAGCTATGCTTATGTGCTTGCCCCTGTAAACGAGCTTCTCATATATCTCATCGCTGAGGACATAAAAATCATAATCCTCTGCGAGGTCGGCGATAGTTTTCAGCGTTCTTTTCGGATACACCGCACCTGTCGGATTGGACGGCGTGTTTATCACAAACAGCTTCGTTTTCTCATTGACCGAATTCTTTATGTCCTCGTCCGTGGGTATGAAGCCCTCCTCTTCTCTTGATTTCAGATCCACCCTTCGAGCTCCCGAAAATATGCTGATTGCAGAGTAGGACACCCATCCCGGGTCCGGAAGGACGACCTCGTCGGTATGCTGTACGACGGACTGGGATGCCATGAATATCGCATGTTTCGCTATGGTAACCAGTATGTTCTCCGCTTGAACATCCAGTCTGTTCTCTTCCCTCATCTTTCTTGCAATCTCCTCTCTGAGCTCGAGAAATCCCATGGAAGGTGCATAATGGGTGTATCCCTCGTCCAGTGCTCTCTTTGCCGCATCGATTATCGGCTGTGGTGTTCTGAAATCCGGCTCGCCTATGGATAGGGAGATTATGTCCTTCCCCTGCTTCTGAAGATCCCTTGCCATCTGTGTCATCTTGAGCGTCGTGGACGGCGGAAGCCTCCTTGCCCTTGCGGATATGGCTCTCATTTTCCCATCAGCTCTACCATCAGGGCTTTCTGAGCATGAAGCCTGTTTTCAGCCTCGTCGAATACCACGGAGTTCGGGCTGTCGACAACGCCGTCCGTTACCTCGTGACCTCTGTGCGCCGGAAGGCAGTGCATGAATATGTAATCGTCCTTTGCATTTTTTACCAGCCCTTCATTCACCTGATAGGCCCTGAATATGCGCTCTTTGACCGCTGCCTGAGCCTCCTGTCCCATGGAAACCGCAACATCCGTGTAAATGACATCCGCATCTTTGACCGCCTCGTGCGGGTTGCGGCGTATCTCCATCCTCGAACCGTTCTCGGCAGCTATCTCTCCGGCCCTCTGCCAGACATATGCGTTGGGCTCGTATCCCTCGGGGCAGGCTATGTAAAAATCCATTCCGACCATTGCGGCACCGAGAGCCAGAGAATTCGCCACATTGTTACCATCACCGACATAGACGAACTTAAGGCCTTTGAACCCGCCTTTATGCTCCTTTATCGTAAGAAGGTCGGCAAGAATCTGCGTCGGATGCTCCACATCATCAAGAGCGTTTATCACCGGCACCGCTGCGTTTTTTGCGAGTTCGAGCATTATATCGTGGCTGAAAGCCCTGTATACTATGGCGTCGACATATCTCGAAAGAACCCGGGCAGTATCCGCAACGGTCTCTCCTCTGCCCATCTGCATGTCCTTCGGACTGAGGTATATGGCATGGCCGCCAAGCTGTGTCATTCCGACCTCAAAGGATATTCGGGTCCTTGTGGACGGCTTTTCGAATATCATTCCCAGCGTTCTGTTCTTCAGCGGCTCGTATATCTCGCCCGCCTTCTGCTTCCTCTTTATCTCTGCGGCGAGTTCCAGTATGCCCGGCAGGTCGCCCTTCAAATCCAGCATTGATATCACATCTCTTTTCATGCTCTCACCTTTTTTTCTTTTTTCTCGGATTTCATCAGTTTCTTCTTTTTGAAAAGGAATTTCAGGTTCTCCTTGCCGTCCTTCCATGAGTTCAGTTTGACCTCTCCTTTTCGAGGGCGGTACTTTATCGGAACCTCCTTTGACCTCAACTTGGTGAATGCTTCTATCTTTATCTCCTCGGAGAGCGGCATACCGTCGCTTGTAAGGCTCAGATATTTGAGTATATCCCTTCGAAAGACCCACATTCCGGACTGGGAATCCCTGAGATGGAGGCCGAAGAGAAGATTTGCCGCCTTCACCAGCACCCAATTTCCGAACCTGTGCGATAATGTCATTGCTTCCTTTTCCATACCGCTTATCCGGTCCGTCGTTATGAAGTCGAGGTTCTCTTTTAAAAGCATATCCGCAAGCCTAGGGATGTCCGAGGCAGGGTAGGTCGTATCCGCATCCAGTGTTACTATGATATCTCCGGTCGCCCTTTGAAAACCGGTCTTATAAGCCCTTCCGTAGCCTCTTCTCGGCTCGTCTATTATTATTGCCCCTTTCTTCCTTCCAATCTCCCTCGTCCTGTCTTTCGAGTTCGTATCGACCATGAGTATCTCATACTCTCTTCCACTGAGGGCCTCGTTTATCTCGTCCAGCACCTCTCCTACGGATTCCTCTTCGTTCATGGTTGGAAGTATCACCGAGATCTTCACACGGGCCGATTTTGAGCTTACATATATAAGTTTGCGCCTGCATAAGTGCGCCTGCGTTTGGTTAATTTTAAATACTGATACGGAATATAGGGAAATGATGATGCTTGTAATGGAGGAAAGAATATGCCGAAGGAATACAAGATGAAGATATGTCTGGTTGGGGAACCGGCCGTGGGAAAGACATCTCTGATAAGAAGGTTCGTTACCGATAAGTTCGATAACAGATATCTGACCACCATCGGGACTAAGGTCAGTAAAAAGGAGGTATCTCTGGATTCTGGGGATAAAATGACACTCATGGTCTGGGATATAATGGGGCAGCCGAGCTTCAGGCAGATGCTCAAGGAATCCTATTTCTACGGTTCGAACGGTATCATAGCTGTCACAGACATCACACGCAGGCAAACTCTGGATGCGCTCCCGGACTGGATAGGAACGATAAAATCCGTTCTTGAAAAGGATGTCCCCAAGGTGTTTCTCGGTAACAAGTACGACCTGAAAGAGAGCGCTGCATTCTCGGAAGATGACATAAAACAGATGGCTGAGATGTACGGTGCGAGATATTTCCTGACGAGCGCAAAGACCGGGGAGCATGTGAATGAAGCTTTCCTCTACCTTGCGGA